>JBMLRK010000076.1:0-9372 GCA_049241065.1 Spirosomataceae bacterium | reverse complement strand
GTTTTTCCCAGATAGCCGTAGGCGTTACAGTCGGATTATTCTGATTGCTAACCGTGAGTGGTACCCCTGTGCTATTGGCAGGAATAATGGCTATTGGCGTAGCAATAGACGCTTTTAGGTTGGGAATAGTAACCGTTACGGTAGGACTCGGTTGGGTTTGTCCACAAGACTTAGCAAGCACCGAAGCCGTTTGCGTGATGGTGTAGGTAGCCCCTGTGGCAATAGGATTGCTCTGGCCTATTACGGAAGCATCGAACCAAGCGTAGGTATTTGTAATCCATTGGCTGGCAAGGGGATATAGCGAAGAGCTGCCAGCCACGGAGATAGTAAGTTTTTAGATTTGTTCCAACAAAACCATCAACTCCTGTTATAAGAACTGTTATTTTATTATTTTTTTGCATAGACTATGATGCTTTTAGCCATTTGTTGATTGATAGTTTCTCGTTGATACTGGTGCTTAAAGCCTTTTCGTTCTTCTTTTTGGTAGGAATATTGGTGGAATTTGGTCAAAAAATCTTGGTAATTACCAGTAGGGAAAACGATACTATTACTTACATTTTCTTGTATAAACTTGCTTGCATATCCACCAACTCCCGCAATAATAGGGGTATCGAAACAGGCGTATTCGAATATTTTTGAGGGTAGTACTCGTTCAAATGCCTGAAGTGTATTGAGGTGTAAAAATAAAAAATCTGCTTTTTCGTACTCTTGAATTAAATCTCTTCTGGGCATTGGGTCTAATAGCTGGACATTGGTTATTTGTTCATCTGAAAGCACTTTTTGTAGTTTGTTTTTAGCTCCGCCATCTCCAATTAGTACAAACTGATAGGCTTCTCCAAGTGATTTGGCAATCTGTGGAACAACCAGATGTAGTCCTTGCCCTTCGCCCATATTTCCTGCATACAAAATGGTTTTTACGCTATTTGGTGAAGCTGTGTTGAACGTTTTTCGGTTGATAAATTCTTTATCAATTCCGTTGGTAAAATAAGAGAACTGAGCATTAGTGTAAGACTCGAAATAGGGACGAAAACCTTCTGATACGAGATTAATATGACTTGCATAACCGAAAGTGTATTTTTCTAATTGAGTTAAGAAAAAGGATAGTATTCCAGTGAACCAGCGTTCGCCAAATACATCGAGAATTGATTCTTTGAAAATATCACGGATGTCTAAATAGAGAGGTAGTCTTTTCTTTCTTGCAAGAAAAGCTCCTAACAAAGCGGTAAATAAGCGTGAGGAAGAAGCATAGACTAAATCATAATCGGAGATATTTACCCGTTTATTTACTTCAAAAAAGAAGCGAATAAAGGAGATGATTTGTCCTTTCATGTCGCTTTTATGTGATGGTATTTTAATTCTTGAAATAGCTATGTTTGCTTTTTTTTCAAATTCTGAGGCTGGAACTTGATACGTTTGATACCGATTGGGCATGGCAGTAAATACATCTATTTGGTCATCTGGATGTAATTGGTGAGCTAATTCGTCGATTAATGCGGTATTACGAAATGAACCAGCGGATAAATCTGGGGTATAGTAGAATGTCAAATACAAAATTTTCATCGGTTGGTAGTTCTATTTATCGTGAATGAAAAAGGCCGTTTTTAATGATTTTTTAAAAATGATAATTAGCTTTTGAGCAGTAACGAGTGTATTAAATCCTATGGCTTGTTGATAGGCTTCAATTACTATCTTTTCGTGTCCTTCAACCTGTATTGTACCCAGTCCAAAATGTACTTCATTTTGATTTAGTGTAAGTTGAATCCCTGCATTAAAATGCCAGTGGGCTTTTCCAGACAGTCTCGAACCGATTAATTCATCCGTTACTTCAAAATGCTTGTCTGCTACACTAAGAGTACGTTGATGGATGATTCCTAATGAAGAATACCCATCGTGTTGTGCTATTAAGTTTGCACTACTCTCTTCTAGCAGGGTAGTTTTTGCACGCTGTGCTACTCTAAAACCTCCCCAGACTTTTGATTGGTTTTGGTCATTTATGGTTACTGTATTATGGCTCGACGTACTTCGTTCGAGCTGTCTTCGTTGATTGACTTGATATGTTGAAATGCCTGTATCAACTAAAATAGCTTGATTGCTACTAGTTAGTAATAAGTTGAACGTATCTGCATGAGCGTGACCTGGTTGATAGGACGGTGAAATGCCGTCGATGTCCATCAATAACTCAAATGTATTGCGTTTAAACATTCGATAGCCTGATTCACTTAGCAAAAGTTCTTCGCTCTTTACATTCAATAAACGAGCCATTTTTTGTAAAGCCACAAGGTCTGGAGCAATATTTATGGTGCTATCATTTAGCAATGGCATACTACCATCACTAAAAGTAGTCGCTTGTAACCATCCTAGCATCTTACTTGCCTTGATTTTGAGAAAAGCGATTAAGTCATTTTCTTCGCTGTTTTGTTGTAGTAGGTATGTTGTCTCCAATACCCGATACAGTAAAATTTGGTGATACATTGGACTTAATTCAAAATGTCCTCCGTCGGCTAAAATCTGTTCCTCTAACTCCGTTTTTAGTATATCTTTTGCCTTTATAAAAAAGCATTCTTCTTGAAAAAATAAGCCTGCATGAAGTAAGGCAAAGGCATTTTCTAGTAAATGATTTCCTAAAAGATGGTATTCGATTCTTTTTGATAACAATAAGGCTTGTGCATACAGAGAATCGACTATGAGGGAATCCGTTATCTGGTGTTTACTGATAAACTTAATCCAGTTAATGATTCGTAAAGAACTTGGATACGGTTCTAATGCGGATTGCAGCAAATGTCCCTTTTTAATAAAATCATGTATTAAAAATAGCCCTTCTGTTTGGCTTAATTCTGGCTGGTTTAAGTAATCGAAATAAGTTAAATTATATTGCCATAACTTTCCGTAAGTCATTAATTCCCAGTTGATTTCTTCTGAAAAGGTATGGCTGATCTGTAAGAATGTAAAGACGTTTGGGGCTTGATAACTGTGTTTCGACCAAGTAATTTGTTGAGATAAAAAAACAGGTTTTTTGTTATATACCTTACTGAAATCAATCTTGTTAGCCCCGATTTTCCCCAATACAAAATAGTATAAACGATAGTAAACTTGAATCGGTTTCAGAAAACGGAGTGTATGAAAATAGAAGCCTAATTTAGTAATCACAGGTCAATGGTTTGTAAGTGTTTAACGATTCTAGTAGCCGCATTTCCGTCCCAAAGGGGAGGAATTCCCCCTTTTTTCCATGTACCAGTCAATACTTTTTCTAAAGCTGGAGCGATGTGTTGTGGGTTTGTTCCGATGAGTTCATTCGTACCTATCGTAATGGTTTCGGGGCGTTCTGTATTATCTCGTAAGGTCAGGCATGGAATGCCTAAAACCGTAGTCTCTTCGGTAATCCCTCCTGAGTCTGTGATGACCGCCAAGGCATTTTTTACCAAGAAATTGAACGCTAAATAGCCTAATGGTTCAACAAACTGGATATTGTCATGTTTCCAACCGATGCGGTCAATTACGCTCAATGTTCGGGGATGTACAGGGAAAATAACAGGCACATCTTGAACTGAATTACTGATTTCTGTTAATAAATCGGTTAACTGATTCGGGTTATCCACATTTGTAGGACGATGTAATGTTAAGACAAGATATGACTTTTCCTTCAACGCTAAGGTGTCGTAAAAAGCAGGCTTTTTTAAGTTGGCTAAGTTTTTACGAAGGGTATCAATCATGGTATTCCCCACAAAGACGATACGGTTTTCAGGGATTCCGACTTGTCTTAAATTTTGATTAGCCACCTCGCTGGTTGTATAAAAATAATCGGTAATACTATCGGTCAACATTCGATTGATTTCTTCGGGCATTGTTAGGTCAAAAGAACGAATCCCAGCTTCTACATGAACCACGAGTAAACCCTGTTTTTTGGCAACTATTGAGCAAGCCATTGTGGATGTAACATCCCCAACGACCAAACAAATAGCTGCCGATTCTTGCATCAATAAGCGTTCGTAACCAATCATGATGGCGGCGGTTTGTTCGGCTTGCGTGCCTCCTCCAGCCCCTAAATTGACATCGGGTTGAGGAATGCCTAATTCTTCAAAGAATGTTCCAGACATTTTTTGGTCGTAATGTTGTCCCGTATGTACCAGTCGATAAGAGATGGTTTTTTGAGCCGCTTTGATGGCTTCGATGATGGGGGCAATTTTCATGAAATTGGGTCTTGCCCCAGCAATGATGTCTATTTTCATATCTGAATCCATCTGTTTTCTTTCATACTCTGAATTGCAGCTAAACTTGCCCTGCTTGTATTAATGAGTTCTTCAAAAGGGATTAAAGCCCCGCCACCTTGTTTTAGTAAAGTGATTAATTGGCTAAATTGCTCTTTATGACCTTTGTCTAAGCCAGTTTTGAGCGTACTGAATCCTTTAAAGCCAAAGCTCTCCAATTTTTTAAAATTGTCCAACACAAGGACTCTTCCTTGCGAATAAACCTCTACTCGCTCTTTCGAATAAGCTTTGCTACCGTTCGCAAAATAGTTGATAACCCCAGTAGAGCCATTCTTATATTTCAACAAGATCGACGCATTATCCGTATCCTCTGTGGGATTAGAACCCATCGCATTCATACATACTTGCGTTACGCTACTACCCGTTAAAAAGGTAATTAAGTCAATGAAATGGCAAGCCTCTCCGATAATTCTTCCACCACCACTTTCGCTATCGTGTACCCACGAGTTAGGAGGGATGTAACCTGCATTCATGGTTGCAACGACATTCATTTGACTAGTCCCAAGCAATGCTTTCATCTTTAAGGCATGGGGAGAAAAACGTCGATTAAAACCAACGGTTAAGGTTTTGTCCTGTTGCTTATACGTGCGAATGATGGCTTCTAATTCGTCATTCGTTAACGCAAGCGGCTTTTCAACAAAAACGTGCTTTTTAGCTTCTAAAGCAGCTATCGTCATTTTTGCATGGTGATTATGCCGAGTTGTGATGACGACTAAATCTACTTCCTCATCCTTTAGTATTTCGGTATAATCGCTCGTACTGAAAGAAATTTTATGCTTTTTCGCCAAGAGCGTACTGTTTAGCCCATTGGCACTGGCAATGTATTTTATGTCTGCCTTCAGTGAATCTAAGGTAGGTAATAAGGTCATTTTGGTAAAATTACCTGCACCTACGATTCCCATTATGGCATTGGTTTTAGCAAAGGAGTTGGAGGTAATGCGTAGGGTTTTATCATGGGCTATTTTTTCGGGATAAACCAACAATGAAGCGATGGACTTGGTTGCACCGATTGCATCGTAAATTTGATGATAGTCTTCTAAAGCAACCCGTTCCGTAATGAGCGATTGGACGTTTAATTTGCCTGAGGCAATGCTAAAGAGTACGGTTTCAAAATTTCTTTTTTCAGTCCAACGTACGTAAGAAAGCGGATAGTCAATTCCCTTTTGCTCGTAAGCATCGTCGTATCTGCCTGGCCCATACGAACAAGAAACTTGAAAGGTCAATTCTTTTTCATAGAAATCAGCTCTTTTTAAATCGAGTCCAATTACACCAACGAGAATAATTCGTCCCCTTTTACGAGACATCTGTGCCGCTTGGGCAATTAACTCATTACTTTTTGAAGAGGCCGTAATAATGACCCCATCCGTTCCGATTTGATTGGTTAGTGACATTACTAATTTCACCGAGTCTATTCCATTAGCCACGCTAAAGGCTTCAATGCCTTTTTCTTTCGCCAGCGAAACTTTGTCGTCATCCACATCAAAGCCAATGACCCTACACCCATTAGCAAGCAATAACTCCGCCGTGAGTAATCCAATTAATCCCAAGCCAATAACCACAATGGTTTCGCCAAAAGTAGGATTTAACAAACGGATTCCTTGCAAGCCAATCGCTCCAATGACCGTGAATACTGCTTCGTCATCGGTGACAGCATCAGGAATTTTGGCTACAAGATTTTGAGGAACGCAAACCAATTCCGCATGATTACCATTGGAGGCAACTCGGTCTCCTATTTTTATATCAGAAACTCCTTCCCCTACGGCAATCACTTTGCCTACGTTACAGTATCCCAGTGGCAAGGGTTGATCTAATTTATTGAAAACGGTTTCTAGGGTTGGCATTAATCCATCCGTTTGAATTTTCTCCAAAACCTGTTTTACTTTATCGGGTTGTTGACGAGCCTTTTGAATTAAATTCGCCTTGCCAAATTCGACCAACATTCGCTCCGTTCCTAAGGATACGAGACTACGGGTTGTCTGAATCAAAACCGCTCCTTTTTTTAGCTGCGGAGCAGGTACTTCTTCTAAAATTGTTTTTCCTGTTTTAAAGGATTGTATTAACTGTTTCATCTATTCTGTATCGCTAGAAGCTACAAATTGTTTATGCCATGATAGAATACCCATTAATGCAAGAATGGAGTAAGTGGCATCTATTTCGCCTCGCTGGTTTCTGTTTATTAAATCCCATACCTTTCTTTCATCCAAAAAGCCGATGTCATCCAATGCTTTTTTCGATAGGCGTTCTTCCATAAAGGATTTCAACTCGTGTAACAGCCACGAACGCAGTGGTACTCCAAAACCTATTTTAGAACGGTAAATCACCTCTTTGGGTAAATAGCGTTCCATTACTTTTTTGAGTAAATACTTGGTTGTCGTTCCTTTTAGCTTTAAATCAGGTGGTATTTTTGTGCTAAATGCTACCAACTCTTTATCCAGAAAAGGGACTCGAATTTCTACCCCAGTTGCCATGCCCAACTTATCGGTATAGTTGAGGTTATGATCAATTAAAAAATAATGAAGCTCCCAGTAGAGCATCTGATTTAGAGAGTTTTTTTCTGCTGGAATATTTTTTAGGGCATTTATCCATTCTTGACTCGGTTGATATGCTTTCAATTTTTCTTGAATCGAATCTTTGAATAATGCCTTGCCTTCTTCTAAATCTAGCCATTCAAAATAACCTTGCATTCGTTCTACCTTCGATTTGTCTAAGTTTTTTGTAGCCTTCTGAATGCGGCGAACGATTCCAAACCGATTGGGAAAGAGCGAAATGAGCTTTTTTAAACCATGCGTTGTCCATGACGGCAGACGTTGTACTGTTGATTCGTATGCCAATGCTTGATGTCGCCTATAACCTGAAAATAAATCATCTCCTCCCGTGCCACCCAATAAAACGCTTATGCCTTCTTGTTTGGCAACCTTGCTAATATTCAAGACGTGTAGCGGGGCAATATCAGCTTGAGGTTCGTCTAAGTGATAAATCATTTTGTCAAAATCTGCTATCATATTTGGTTTAGCCTCCACAATTTTCAACTCTACGTTTAAATGTTGGGCTACGAGTTTGGCATAATGCAAATCGTCTTCAAATCCCTCTCCCTTACTATTTCCTGCATCAATTGTGAAGCAGTTTAGAGGCTTATTCGGAAAAGCCCGTCTAGCCATAGCCACGACCGCACTAGAGTCTAGTCCTCCTGATAAGAAAAAGCCGAGTGGTACATCTGCCAGTAATTGACGTTTTACCGCTTTAAAAAGTAAGTCATCTAATTCATTGATGAGTTCTTCTTCCGATTTAGTTGAGTAAATACCCGTAAAAGGTAAATCGTAATAAGGTGTAGGCTCGATAGGTTCGGAAGTGGCTAACCAATCCTGAATTTTTATCTTGATATAATGACCAGCAAGTAATTTTTTGACCTGTTTCAAAGGCGTTTTTTCTGCTGGGGAATAGAGAAAATGAATATAATTGAGGATTCCCTCATAGTCGAGCGTTTTTTCAAAGGACTTAATTTTTGTGAAAGCCTTTATCTCCGACGCAAAGGCAAAACAAGTGTCATCCTGATAGAGATAGAGTGGTTTGACCCCGAATGGATCACGAGCAATTACTAGTTCATCCGTTTGGTTATCATAAATTGCCAAAGAAAAAATGCCGTTTAACTGATTGAACACCTCAACTCCGTAAGCTATGTAGGCATACAACAGGGTTTCTGTATCACTAGACGACTTGAACGTGTGTGAGGTCACTAGGGATGCTCTAATTTCCCAATGATTATAAATTTCGCCATTAAAAATAAGCACAAAGCGACCGTCTTCGGAAAGCATGGGTTGATGCCCATTTGCCGAAAGGTCTTGAATAGCAAGACGTTGTTGACCTAAATACAGGTTTGTTGTCTCGAAGAAACCAGCATCATCTGGCCCTCGATGAGCCATCGTTGATAAGGAGGCAAATCCGTCCTGCTGTTTATTCGATACGATTCCGTAAATACCACACACGTTAGTTAAGATTTAGTAATCGTTTCTATAATTTGTTTTAAATCCTGTAGGCGGCGGTCGTAACTAAATAAGTTAACCGCTCTTTCTCTGCCTAAATGTCCTGCTTCTTGGGCTAGACGTTTGTCTTTTAATAAACGGATAATTGCATTTGCCATTCCGTCAATATCATCACAATCAACCAATGAAGCCACGTTACCAACTACTTCAGGAACTGCCCCCACGGCACTCGTTATCACAGGACTACCACAGGACATGGCTTCTAAAATAGCTAAACCAAAACCCTCAAAACGAGTAGGTTGTAAGTATAAAGTACATTTTTGGAGATAGTTAATTTTCTCTTCCTTACTGATTAATCCTAAAAAAAGTACGGTGTCTTCTAGCTTTAATTCTTCTACCAACTTGGTAAGAGCAGGATAAGCAGAACCTTTTTCACCTGCAATACAAAATTTAATAGAAGGGTATTCTTCTTTGACCAAAGCCGCTGCTCGTATAATTTCAAAAATTCCTTTTCGTTTGGCGTTGAATTCATAAAGCCATGATACCGTAAAAATCAACTCCTCTTCTCTTTTTGGGTCTGTGGATGGTTTGTACTCATCGGTGTAAATGATATGGGGTGAGTAGTAGGGTTTTCTACAGCCTAGCATTTCTGTTACACTTTTGTATTCACATTCGGAGACAAAAATATTAGCATCTGCCAACCACAGCGAAGAACGCAACCACAAACGCTGAAGCAGTGGTCGGTCGTAATAATTGATTAATCCTTTGGGTAAAATATGATCAAATGTTCCCGTAATGATTAGAGGTTTACCCCTCAGTTTCGCCTTCAAAATAGGGATAAACGAAAAAGTCCACCACCAGCAGAAATAAAAATCTGCATTCCAAGGGACTTCACTAAAACGGGTTGCAAGAATTACTTCATGACCAAGGTCTTGCAATATTTTTATATCCTGAGCATAAAACTCGACTCTGTGTAAGGTGGCAAGACGTTCTTCTCTCGTTTGGTCTTGTAATCGCACAAAAAAACAAATTTTCATGTTATTCAACGGTTAATATAATAGGGTTATCTTGTTTCTGTAGAACAACCAAGCATAGCATCTGTATAAACTCCAGGCCAAAAATGAGAA
>JBMLRK010000075.1:0-5171 GCA_049241065.1 Spirosomataceae bacterium | reverse complement strand
TCGGGACGTACCGTTGTTTTAATGCGGTGTGGCCCCATCCCGATAGTCTGTACGACTTTTCCAATAGCCCCAGCTTTTACTAACTCACCCGCCTTTACGGTTGCTCTATTTTCAAAGCGTTCACTAAATAGAATCGAGTAGATTCGCTTGGTCTCTTTTTGTACTTTTCTAACCGCCTCCAATTGTTCTAAGGTCGTAATGCCAGGTTTATCCGACAAAAAGTCTTTGCCAGACTTCATCACACGGATACCCAAAGGAGCTCTTTCGCTAGCGATGCCAGAACTCAAAACTAACTGAATACTCTTATCCTCCAAGATTTCTTTTTCATCAGCAGCGACCTTAACTTGTGGGTAACGCTTAGTAAACGTTTCCAACAAATCTTTCTCTTTCGCATATACGGCTACTAGCTGTCCTCCGCCACGAGTAACGGCATCCACCATTCCAAAAATATGGTTATGATTGATTCCTACCACCGAAAAGCGGATTCTTGGCTCCGCATAAGGTATAACTACAGCGTTTGCATTCGACACAACAGCCGAAGAAAGTACCATACCCGCAGCACCACCAAGGGTATTTTTTAAAAAGTCACGACGATTATTTTCCATTTTTTTGATGCTCTTTTAACGCTTTTTTCAATGCTTGAGTGGTTGTATAATATTTGGCAATCATGTTAGGGACTTCCCAAGAAGGCAATTTCCCTTGATTGAGGTATTCAAAATACTTTTCGGTAACACGAGCAAAATGGGCTTCATGTCCTTCTTTGTATTTTTCGGGGATAGTTACCTCCCACCCTTTCTCATTCTTTTTCAAATCTATTCCTTCAAATTTCTGCTGAATCGTAGTCAAGGCATTTTGCAAGGCTTTTTCATAAGTCGGGTTCGATGCCAGTGGTTCAATGTATAGCGTTGGTTTGTAATTTTGAGCTGCACTCTGACGAATCACCAAATTAGCTTTTGTTCCACGCATAATTGAGTAATGCGTATCCCCTCCACCTTCTGGAGCTTTAAACGCCCAAGTTACCGAGGCTTTTGCATGCACTCCTTTTAACTGATAATTGATTTCTCCATTGGCAAAAACCTTTAAAATCGTATCGTTTACCACGTCTTTTTTCAAATAATCAGGGAAAGCATTCAACTTGGTAATCGCTTTAAACTGACTCAAAGTCATGTCAGTTGTCCATCTACGAGCCTCCCCCATTTTAATATCCTTTTGGTAATCAATCACTTGATTCGGAAAACATTCCCATTGAATTAAATCAACCAAATGAGTATTTACGTCCACAATTCCTTCTCCTTGTTGATTCACATCCATAAACCACGCTGGACGAGTAAGCACACTTCCCGAAACATATTTGTAGAAATGATGAACACTCTCTTTGGTCACAGCAGGATTATCGGGCGTACCTTTTTGAAGCGTACCAAATACCTCTTTTAACATCGAAAACTCCCGTTGCAACAGCGTACTGATTTCATAACGTTCGGTCATAATATCATACAACAAGACCTTTTTTTGTGCTGCCAACGCAAAGGTTTTCTTGAGCTGTTCAAAGTCACTGGCATTGATAATCATGGGTTTATCTGCCAACACATTCAATCCCGAGGCGATTGATTTTTCAATGTATTCGGCCTTAATACGGTTATTTCCTGCAATTACGACTACATTTCCAGCTTTTTCATCTAGCATTTTTTGGAAATAATCATTGCCTGTGTAAACAATTTCTTTCCATGCGGTAGGCTTATCTTTTCGGGTATTATACGAATCAATTCGTCCTAAGTGGAAATTAACATCTGCCCCTTCGGGAGCATACACACGAACGGAAGCATTCACCTGTGGGTACATGGTCTTTTGAACCAAGGCCGCATGAAAATGCCCAGGGTCTAAGGTCAATAATTTAATCTCTTTGGATGTTTGAGCAAAGCCTTCTGTTGCCGTTAGGAGCAGTAAACAAAGCGATGATTTTAGAAAACGGTTAGTCATTAAATTTGGGATTTATTTTTTTTTGTAACATCTTGGGTTTTATTGCATACGCAACACGCTGCTCTCTGGCTAACAAAGCGTTTGCTTCGTCATCATTCTTAAATCGTTCTGTTTCAGGATTCCAGAATAGTTTACGATTCAATTTCATCGCAGCATGATGCACCAAACAAGCCGAACAAGAACGGTGTCCCACTTCAACAGGAGCAATAGGCTCTTTTCTTGAAAGAATGCTTTCGAGCCAGTTGCCATGATGGTCTTCACTCACAGGTAAGTGAATTTCATTCGGCTGAATGACAGACGTTAGAATTTTAGGGTCACTTGCATCTATTTTTTTAGCCTTTTGAGATGGATTTAAAGGGTCGCTTGACGTTACGGCATAGTCGCCACGAGAGACAAAAATCCAGCCTTCTGTTCCTTCAAATCGAACGCCATTTTGAATTTCATTCGTAACCGTCATTTGTACCCCGTTCTCATACAACGCTTCCGTTCTAAAAATACCGTGCACATTCCATAAGCCATGTTTCGGAAATTCTGCCTTTCCCCAAACCTCAATAGGGCCTGTATGTTCGGTATTCATTGCCCAGTGAGCCGAGTCGATGTGATGAGCCCCCCAACCCGTAATCATTCCTGCTCCAAATTGCTCGCAACGTAACCAACCTGGTCTATCAAAACTTGCTTGCGGATGTACTCGTTTTTCGGTGTAATAGACATCAGGTGTTGTTCCCAACCACATATCGTAGTTTAAGTTTTTAGGAATAGGCATTTCTAGTTCTTCTTCGCCAGCGGGGTCGCCTGGGAGTCCTACATAAACTCGTTTGAGCGTACCAATACGCCCATTCCGCACCAATTCGGCAGCATAGCGAAATTGTTCTGCCGAGCGTTGTTGGCTACCTACTTGTACAATTCGACCTGAATGCTTTACGGCATCTGCCATCATTCGCCCTTCTGAAATCGTTAACGAAGCAGGTTTTTGCATATAAACATCTTTCCCTGCTTCTACGGCATGAATGACGATGGGTGCGTGCCAATGGTCAGGAGTACTTACCAAAACGGCATCAATATCTTTGTTTTGTAACAAAGCTCGATAGTCTTCATAGCCTTTAACGCCGTTGAACTCCTTACCATTTTTGGTTGAATAATACTGATTTACGAGTTGTTGAGCGGATGCTACTCGATTACTATCCAAATCACAAACAGCCATAATTTGGGCATTATCGTGTTTCCAAACGCCTGGCATATCGTGTCCTCGGGAGATACGCCCTACCCCTATTGCCCCAATATTGATTCGGTTACTTGGGGCATTTTTCCCAAAAACCGAAGCGGGAACAATAGTTGGAAATCCGCTAACGAAAGCACTGGTAGCCAATATTCCTTTGGCTGTATTACCAAGGAAAGACCTTCGGGTAATTGCTTGATGCTCTTCTGATTTCATAAATACTTGAGTTGCTTTTGAATAATTAGAACATTGCTAGGATGCTTTAATAGAAATATAAATATACCTATCTATTTTAGCACTATTGTCCTGCCACAGAAAAGCAGAATAGCACCGTATAACAAAGATATTTTTTGACTTTGAGGAGTTAGCGACTTGGAAATTGATTTTGAGATGCCTTTATCTGAAACAATCTCGTTAAGAAAGCAGTTGTTTGGGAATAGATGTGTAAATTTACGGCAATTAAAATAACCATATCATTATTAAGATGACAGTACTTCCCTACAAAGAGCAAGAAGCAAGCAAAAAAGAGCAAGTTTCGCAGATGTTCGATAATATTTCACCAAAATACGATTTCCTAAATCACTTATTAAGTGGAGGAATTGATATTTTGTGGCGTAAAAAAGCTATTAAATTACTAAAATCGGCTCAGCCAAAAGTGATTTTAGACATTGCTACGGGAACAGGTGATTTTGCAATTGAAGCGTTGGCCCTAAAACCCGAAAAAATTGTAGGGGTTGATATTTCAGAAGGAATGCTGAATGTGGGCAAAGAGAAAATCAAAAAGCTTGGCGTGGACTCAATCATCGAAATGCAAATGGGTGATTCAGAAAGATTGCTTTTTGAAGACAATACTTTTGACGCAGTTATCGTTAGTTTTGGTGTAAGGAACTTTGAGAATTTAGAGAAAGGTCTTACCGATATGTGCCGTGTGATGAAATCAGGTGGTACATGTATGGTATTGGAATTTTCGAAACCAAAGGCATTTCCGATGAAGCAATTGTATAATTTCTATTTTAAATATATCTTGCCTATCATCGGTAATATGGTATCGAAAGACGCTTCGGCTTATACCTACTTACCAGAATCTGTTCAAGCATTTCCTGACGGAAAAGATTTTATTGCAATTTTTGAACGCTCGGGCTTTAAACAAACACAATGCATTCCACTAACATTCGGCATCAGTACCATTTACATTGGCAAAAAATAGGATTTCTTTTTGTCGCTTGCTTGTTATGCTTACAAGCCAATACGCAGGCACAAACCTATAAATACAAACGTATTTATGATGAATTTTACGATGAAAAACCTGTTCATTTTGGTTTTTTATTCGGTTTAGGAACTTCACGCTTTCTTGTCGAACGTAGTAAGGCATTCAACGCTGCGGGGAATCCTGTGGTAACGGTGGTTTCTCCAACAACGTTTGCGTTTCAAGTTGGTGGTATTGCTAATTTTGTTTTGAGTAAACATTTTGATTTTAAAACAGGTGTTAACGTTGCTCTATATGGCCGTCAGGTTGATTATCGCTTAGACCCGGCTTTGACCTTACCTGAATATGCTCCCGAAATTCGAGAGTCCACTTGGCTAGAAATTCCGTTGCTCATTAAATTCAAATCGCAACGTCGAGAGAACAGCAGAATGTACTTAGATGCAGGTTTTAAAGTAGGTTTAGAGGCTAGTGTTCGTAAAAACTCTTCTACGAATATTTTATTGACCACCAAGTCATCTGATTTATCACTTGAATATGGGATAGGTTTTGAGCAATTTTTCAAATACTTTAAGTTTACGCCAGAACTTCGATTTTCGCATGGGTTAACCAATATGTTTTTGAAAACTGGGGCAAGTCAAAGTCCTTATAGAAGCAACATTGAAACCCTAAATTCACATACCGTAACTTTATTAGTTATGTTTGAATAGAAAAAGAGGTGTGTAAAAAGTTAAAAGCTTATGAGTTAAAAATCTCTAAGGAGATTCATATTTT
>JBMLRK010000074.1:0-6734 GCA_049241065.1 Spirosomataceae bacterium | reverse complement strand
CTGTGAATAATATAAGGTTTTTATAGAATGCTGTAACACATTTGCTACGATACTTGCTCACCTTTGTTAAGAAGGAAAACGAATTCCTAATGCTAAAAATACCTTTTATGGAAACCATAAAACTCACGCAGTATCTGGGAATTTGGATGGATCATTCGGTGGCTCATTTGATGGAATATACCCGAGATTCGATGGACACGGAAACGGTTGAATCGACTTTTACGCATCAAGACAGAGAAGAAACCCTGCACCGAAGCGAAAGTGTTATGCACAACAAAGAGCAACAACAGGAGCGTCTTTATTACAAAGAATTAGCCGATATTATCAAAAAATACGACGAAGTATTACTCTTTGGCCCAACGGATGCAAAACTGGAGTTATTTAATCTCTTAAAAGCCGACCATCATTTTGACGAAATTAATATTTCTGTTGAAAATTCCGATAAAATGTCTGAAAATCAAGAACATGCGTTTGTAAGAGGTTATTTTTCTAAGCATTTATTCGGATGAAAAAGTTTAGAAAACGAATCGAAAGACCTTTGGAAGGTGGCAGTCTGAGAGACTTGCTATATCCTATCAGTGAAGATATTTACCGAAAAGACCAAGAAGAATCAGAGATCAATCCAGAAGAGCTTTCTAGCGATAAGACACCCAACGAAGAGGAAGGTACTTGGAACGAAAAGCGGGGTTTAAGTGATGAATCTGGGATTGACTTAGATGTACCAGGGTCAGAACTTGACGACGAACAAGAGGCAATCGGTAACGAAGATGAAGAGAATAACTATTACAGTTTAGGAGGAGATAATCATACCGATTTAGACGAAAACCAAGGACAATGAACACAAAACCGCTACACCTCGTTTCCTACTTCGTAGGGCTTATTTTATTGCTAAATGCCTGTTCGCCTGCCTACGTAAGTTCGCCACCTAGACACCAGCAAGAAATGCGTCCCGCTCAACCTAGTCTCAATCATATCTGGATTGATGGAAATTGGAATTATAACCGCCCTACCAAGACTTACCATCAAGGAAACGGACGTTGGGCTGTTCCTTCTCGTGGTCGCCAATACCAATCTGGAGAATGGAAAAATAACAACAAAGGTTATTATTGGGCTCCAGGGAAGTGGAAATAAAATCGCTTTATAACTACATCGGTAAGCGAATTTTCAATTCAAAATCTATCATTCAACATTCATCATTTCTACGTATGTCTATTCAAACAGTCAATCCCGCTACTAATAAAGTCGTTCAATCTTTCGAAGAAATAACCGATTCTGCCGTTGATAAAGCAATCACAGAGGCGGTTTCTACCTTCGACCATTGGAAGAAAACCTCTTATCAATACCGTTCAGATTTACTTCACAAAGTCGCCAATTTGATGCGTGAAAAGAAAGCCGCTCTTGCTGAGTTGATTACCTTAGAAATGGGAAAACTCTTGGTACAAGCGGTAGGAGAAATCGAACTAAGTGCCGACATTTTCGACTACTATGCTGAGAATGGAGAAACCTTTTTGGCAGATAAACGCCTACATCCCCTACGAGGCGAAGCCATCATTCGTCATAGTCCAATTGGGGTGATTTTTGGGGTAGAACCTTGGAATTTCCCCTTTTATCAAGTCGCTCGTTTTGCTGCCCCCAATATCATGGTTGGCAATACGATTTTGATAAAACACGCCTCAATTGTTCCTCAGTGCGGTATTGCGATTGCCGATTTGTTCAGAGAAGCAGGCGCACCCGATGGACTTTACACCAACTTATTGATGTCTGGAAAAAGAGCTTCGGCCTTAGTTTCTGACAAAAGAATCAAAGGAGTTTCGCTCACAGGAAGCGAAGCCGCAGGGGCAAGTATTGCTTCGGAAGCAGGTAAATACCTCAAAAAATCAGTACTTGAACTCGGTGGAAGTGATGCTTTCATTATTTTGGAAGATGCTGATATTGACAAAACGGTTGAATGGGCGGTAGTTGGAAGAATTAATAACAATGGCGAATGTTGCATTGCCTCCAAACGCTTTATTGCGGTAGAGTCGATTGCCGACGAGTTTTTGAAAAAATTTACAGCGAAAATGGCTGCCTTAAAAGTAGGTAATCCCATGGACAAAGATACAGATTTAGGGCCTTTGAGTAGCGAAGCGGCAGCCGTGCAAATTGCAGAGCAAGTCGAAAGAGCCATCAAGGGCGGAGCAAAAGCCATTTTGGGAGGTAAACGGGTGGAAGGTGAGGGGGCATTTATGCAAGCAACCGTTTTGGTTGACATGAATCCCTCAAACCCCGTTTATTATGAAGAATTATTTGGGCCAGTCGCTACGTTTTACCGTGTAAAAAACGAGCAGGACGCTATTGACCTTGCCAACGATTCGCCATTTGGCTTAGGCGGTTCTATTTTTACGCAAGACATTGCTAGAGGAAAACGACTAGCTGATTTGATTGATACGGGCATGGTTTATATTAATCATCCTACGTGGACACAGGCAGATTTACCTTTTGGAGGAACAAAAGGCTCTGGTTATGGACGTGAACTTTCAGCTTTAGGCATCGAAGAGTTTGTCAATAAAAAACTGATTCGAGTATGCGGACTAAACGATCCATTTTGAGAGTGATTTATCAATGGCATTATTTATTTACGACAACTTCTGTACTGATATGAGAGCTTAACCTGTTGATTTAGAGGGTTTTCTGATAACAGCTATACGATTAACTAATAACGGATTGTTGTCAGCACATTCATTAAGCGAAACGAACACGTGGATTATAAAGACTATTATAAAATATTATCCGTCGATAAAAAAGCTTCACAAGCTGAAATCAAGAAGGCATATCGTGCATTGGCGGTGAAGTATCACCCCGATAAAAACTTGGACGATAAGGCTGCCGAAGAACAGTTTAAGCTCGTAAACGAAGCCAATGAAGTGCTGGGAAATCCAGAAAAAAGAAAGCAATACGACGATTTAGGTGATAACTGGCAAAATTATGATCAGGCTGGAAATCAAAAGAGGGGAAATTCAGACGGACAATATCGACGTGAACCTTCGGATTCATTCGGTGGACAGTCTGATTTCTCTGATTTTTTTGAACAGTTTTTCCAAAATCAAGGACAAAGTCGCACTCGCTCTCAAAATACCAAAGGTGGAGACTATACCACAGACATTGAAATTTCCTTGGAAGAAGCCTATCAAGGTACGACAAGAACCATTCAAGTAGAAAGCGAAACCTTGCGGATTACCACCAAAGCGGGTTCATACAATGACCAACAAATACGGATAAAAAACAAAGGAGCTAAAGGGAGTGGAGAAGGCGTTCGAGGGGATTTATTTGTCCGAATTCTTGTCAAAAAGCAAGCTAACCTCATCCGTAAAGGAGACGATTTGTACCAAACCCAATTACTTGATTTGTACACGGCCGTATTGGGTGGCGAAGTCATTGTCAAGACGCTTTCTGGACAAGTGAAAATCAAAATAAGCGAAGGAACTCAACAAGGGAAGTCGATTCGTTTGAAGGGAAAAGGAATGCCAGTTTACGATAAAAAAGATACTTTTGGCGATTTATACCTTGAAATACAAGTGCTTATTCCCGATAAATTGACGGATACACAACGCATATTATTTGAACAACTAAAACAAACCTTAACATGAGAAACGACAGTATTGCCCTCTTTTCTTTGCGAGAAACCAACGCTCGTACCCATGATTTTGAAGAAGCTTTACAGCACTCTATGCGTAAATATTTACTAGGAAATATCCATTGTATGGATGAAATACCGCAAGAACAACTCTCAACTACCTTACAAAAATCAATGCAGGTTTGCCGTATGGCTGGGGAAAACAGCGTGCTTCATTTCAAGAAAATATATGTGTATGATGCCGAACAAAATACGGTAAAAATTGATTGGCGAATGACTAAAAAAGGTCTCAATCTCATGATTATGCAAACGCCTTCTGTAAACGAACAAATGGCTCGTTGGCTTTGGAAACTGGCTGATTTGTAATCGGTTAACGCTTCTTAAACCTGACAGATTTTAGAAATCTGTCAGGTTTAGACGAACCTTTTTTGTAAATCAACAAATTGAAAATCAGTGAATTACATAACTATTCTGCATAATCATATAAGATTTAACACCTTAAAATACTGCACCTTTACATCGTGAAAATTATTTCACCCACAAACTAATAACAATGAAAACTAACGAGGAATTACAGAAAGACGTTCAGGATGCCATCAAGTGGGAACCTTTATTGCACGCTGCCGAAATCGGTGTAACAGTAAAGGATGGTGTGGTAACTTTAACAGGGACAGTGGATAGTTTTGCAAAGA
Source organism: Spirosomataceae bacterium (assembly GCA_049241065.1). GTDB lineage: Bacteria > Bacteroidota > Bacteroidia > Cytophagales > Spirosomataceae > JALRIJ01. Next base: position 2,429 of record JBMLRK010000074.1, on the reverse strand, counting down.
AGACAGAAGCAGAAACGGCAACTAAAAATGTTGCGGGCGTTAAAGCAGTTGTTGAAAACATTGAAATTAAGTTTGCCTCTACTTGGGCTGTGAAAGACGATAATGAAATTGCTACCGAAGTATTAAACGCTTTTAGATGGAATTGGGAAATCCCTGACGATACTTTGAAAGTGAAAGTACAAAAAGGCTGGGTAACCCTAGAAGGTAACGTACACTGGAACTACCAGAGAGAAGCGGCTGCCACTGCGGTGAGAAAACTCTTAGGTGTAACAGGCGTGCTTAATAACATCGTGGTAAAATCCGAATCGCACGATGCAATTGAGCAAGTTGACATCGAAAATGCCTTGAAACGTAACTGGTCAATCGACGATGCGGCAATTCAGGTGGAAGTGGACGGTCATAATGTAAAACTTACGGGTACAGTGGATTCATGGTATCAAAAAGAAGAAGCAGGACGCATTGCGTGGAATGCTTCGGGCGTTTGGACAGTCGATAACGAAATCGTTATTGATTACGAATATGCTTTACTTGACTAATTGATAATAAGGCGAAGGGGATTTTTTCCCTTCGTCTTATCCTCTACTCTTAACTTGAAAAACGCTTTCTATATAATCCTCTACTTTTAATTAAAATTCATGAACAATGTAGATAATGGGACAAAATAAGTCGGTGTGAAAACCTATAAGGTCTAGTTTGTAATTCCCTTATTATCAAATTTTTAACCAAAACCTTATAGGTTTAGTTAGATAATTCCTTGTACTGAATACCCAATAAGTTGAACGATTGACATTACAGCTTTACACCTTTTCATATAGCAATAAAACGACACAAAAATGCGAATGTACCTCCATTATCCATTGGCTTTATCACTCATTCTGTACGTAGTGGACAAGTACTTTATGATTAAACTAACATAGTTGAAGCTTACAAAAATCTAACGAAAATGAAATACGAAAATTCAATGATTGCCCTTTACAATACCCATGTAGAAGCAGAAAAGGCGGTTAAACAACTAGAAAAAAGCGGTTTCGATATGAAGCAACTCTCTATTGTAGGTAAAGACTACCACACGGATGAAACCGTGGTTGGTTACTACAATTTAGGTGATAAAATGAAAAGTTGGGGTGGTATTGGTGCTTTTTGGGGAAGTCTTTGGGGCTTATTATTCGGCTCGGCATTCTTTATCATTCCTGCGGTTGGCTCACTTCTAGTAGCAGGGCCTTTCGTTGTTGCTCTAGTTGGAGCATTAGAAGGTGCAGCATTATTGGGCGGATTAGGCGTTTTGGGTGCAGCACTGGCAGATATTGGAGTTCCAAAAGATAGCATTTTGGAATATGAAACAGAAATCAAAGCAGGAAAGTTTATGCTGATTGCTCATGGTACACATACAGAGATTCAAGAAGCAAGAACAACACTTGGCATCATCGAAAAGACACTCGCTTAGGTCATGAAAAGACTCGAAAATAAAGTCGCTATCATCACAGGTGGAGCGGGAAGTATTGGTAAAACAACGGCCAAATTATTCTTAGAAGAAGGAGCAAAAGTAATGCTAGTTGATGTCAATGAGCATGATCTCAAAATGGTTGATGATCAATTAGAAGGTTCAAGAATTAAGTATTGTGTAGCGGATGTTTCTAAAGCGGAAGACGTACAACGTTATGTGCATGAAGCAGTTAGCGAATTTGGATCGATTGATATTTTCTTTAATAATGCAGGAATTGAGGGGGTGATAAAACCACTTGTCGATTATCCAGAAGAGGTGTTTGACAAAATCATGAGTGTGAATGTCAGAGGAGCTTGGTTGGGCAATAAATACGTATTGCCACACATGAACGAGGGAGGAAGTATCATTATGACTTCGTCTGTTGCAGGAATTGTTGGGTTTGCCAACCAGAGTGCTTATGTGACTAGCAAACATGCCATGGTGGGTACGATGCGAGTAACCGCTCTTGAAGCTGCTCCCCGACACATTAGGGTAAATTCTATTCATCCATGCCCTGTGAATAATCAGATGATGCGTTTTGTCGAAGAAGAAATGTCGCATCAAAGTCCTGATGAAGCTAGAAAAGTGTTTGAAGCCGCTATTCCATTAGGACGTTACGCCGAACCAATTGAGATTGCCCAGCTAGTTGTCTTTTTAGCGAGTGACGACAGCCAATTTATTACAGGAACAACACAGGTTATTGACGGAGGTTGGGCTACACAATAGCTCAAAGCAACTCAAAAACCATGAAACAAATAGCTCAATATGCTAACAGTAGATTTAAGTAAGTAAGGATTAGGTAGTGTTAAACGTTCCTCATTTTGGGGAACGTTTATTGTGTTTTAAGTAACATGACGTTATTTGTTAATCGTATATCTGTTATCAGGAGGCACTCAAAATCAATAGGTTAAGCCATCATCTTAGTACAGAAATATTAGCAAATAAA
>JBMLRK010000073.1:0-1106 GCA_049241065.1 Spirosomataceae bacterium | reverse complement strand
TAAGATAAGTAACTCATTTGTTTATTTTCAAAAAGTTACTTATCGCTATTTCGCAAATCACTTTTCGCTTAGTATATCGCTATTTTTAGAGTAAATATTATTTTTAAAAGTCTTCCTATTTTTCTTCCCTTTTTCTGCCCCAAAGCACCTTAGAGCAGGATTCCAATTGCTTTTTAAGCCCCTATTTTAGTATTGCTATTTTCACAACGATAGCACAACAACTATTCATTTCATCAACAATTGTCGAGATAGGGTTCGCAGGTTTTCATCTGTGCAAGGGTAAACGAGTTTTAACTCGTGCAAAAAGGGTTCACGGGTTTTAACCCGTACAAGGAAAACGGTTTAAAACAGGTTAAAACCCATTTACCCTTACCTCATCCACTCGACGCAAAAAAACAGCATGAAGAAATTATTCCTGACTGGAATCGTCTGGCTAAAACTGGGTACTAGTTTTTCTCAAACAGCCATTACGCCTCTCCAGTACACGTGTTTTAAGACACCACAACCTCTAAAAATTGACGGTAAATTGGACGAATCCGCTTGGCAAAAAGCGAGTTGGACAAGCCTATTCGTCGATATTGAGGGAAATAAAAAGCCTCTTCCGACACAAGCTACAAAAGCAAAAATGCTCTGGGACGACCACTATTTGTACATTGCCGCCGAATTGGAGGAACAGCATATCTGGGCATACCAAACGACCAAAGACCAAATTGTTTATTTAGAAAATGACTTTGAAGTATTCATCGACCCCGATGGCGACTCCCAAAATTATTTTGAATTAGAAGTAAACGCTGCCAATAACACCTTCGATTTGTTTTTGCCAAAACCCTACCGAAATGGTGGTAATGCCCTGATTAACTGGGACATGAAAAACCTCAAAACAGCCGTTTACCTAGAAGGAACACTCAACCAAGCCAAGGATACGGATAAACGCTGGACAGTCGAAATTGCCATTCCGTTTTCATCGCTTAGTATGGATAACCAAGTGCATCTTCCCCAAAATAAGTCTTTCTGGCGTATCAATTTCTCAAGGGTGGAATGGGACTATTCGCTTGAAGCAGGGAAATATAGTCGGAAAAAGAAAGCAAACAGACAAGGGGTTTTAC
>JBMLRK010000072.1:0-28422 GCA_049241065.1 Spirosomataceae bacterium | reverse complement strand
AATTAATTGCCTTGTTGTCATACTAAAAGGTATAATGTATCATTTATAAGCAAAATATATCTATCCCTAGAATGTACTTTATAGAATAATAAGTACTTCATTCTAAGAGGTTTAATACGCATATTGGTTGTTAGTAGATTTAGTTTCAATACCTATTATTTTTAGTAATTAAAAACATTTTACTAAATTTATTAGCTATCTTAAATTAGCAAAAAACTAATTATATAAATACTATTTACTAAAGCGTTTTAACTACTCTTTATAATCATAATTAAATGCAGAAATTGAAGTCCTATAATTTGGTGTTAGGAATCTTATGTCTTATTTTTGTACTGTAATGTTAACTATTATCCCTTAACAAAATGTCTAAAATTAAAGTTGCTATTAACGGCTTCGGTCGTATCGGTAGATTAGCTTACCGTCAAATCTATAACATGCCAGGTATTGATGTTGTTGCAATCAATGACTTGACTAGCCCATCTGTATTGGCTCACTTATTGAAGTATGATAGTGCTCAAGGAAGATTTGGACAAGAAGTATCATACACAGACAATAGCATTATTGTAAACGGAGAATCAATCACTATCTATGCTCAACGTAATCCAGCAGATATCGCTTGGGGTACTCATGACGTAGATGTAGTATTAGAATGTACAGGTTTCTTCACAGATAAAGACAAAGCTGCTGCTCACATTACAGCTGGTGCGAAGAAAGTAATTATCTCTGCTCCTGCTACAGGAGACTTGAAAACGATTGTTTTCAACGTAAACCACGAAATATTAGATGGATCTGAAGACGTAATTAGTGCTGCAAGTTGTACTACAAACTGTCTAGCTCCAATGGCTAAAGTATTGAACGATAACTTTGGTATTGTAATGGGAACAATGACAACTGTTCACGCTTATACAAATGACCAAAATACGTTAGATGCTCCACATCCAAAAGGAGATTTACGTCGTGCTAGAGCTGCCGCTGCTAACATCATTCCTAACAGTACAGGTGCTGCTAAAGCAATCGGTTTAGTTTTACCAGAATTGAAAGGTAAATTAGACGGTGGTGCTCAACGTGTTCCAGTAATCACAGGTAGCTTAACTGAATTGGTTACTATCGTTGATAAAAAAGTAACAGTTGAAGAAATCAACGCTGCTGCTAAAGCTGCTTCAAACGAATCATTTGGATATACTGAAGATGAAATCGTTTCTAGCGATATTATCGGAATTAGCTTCGGTAGTTTATTCGATGCTACTCAAACTAAAGTTATCACAGTTGGTGATCAACAATTAGTTAAAACGGTTAGCTGGTATGACAACGAAATGAGTTATGTTAGCCAATTGGTTAGAACTGTAAAATACTTTGCTGAATTAATCAGTAAATAATTTATAGCATACATAAAAAAGGCGTGGTGTTTAATACATCACGCCTTTTTTATTACCCTTAAACTGGTTTCTTTTCCAGTTTACAACAGAGATAATTGATTAAAAAACCTTTATCTGTGAAGATTTGCTCAAATCTTGTTTTGATTCCATAATGTCGAACATTTAATTCGGAGCTATACAAATCTTTTGTACTTAGTAAATTACGAACGCCATAGTTTTCTAAGGTTTCTATCGAATAATCAAAGAACGCTTCGTGATCAGTCTTTAAATGTAAGATTCCCTCATTGTTTAAGATGTAATCATAAATTGCTAAAAAGCGTTCATTTGTCATTCTTCTCCTAATTCCACTCTTGATTGGCTGTGGATCTGGAAAGGTAATCCAAATCTCGCTTATTTCATTTTCCTGAAAGAAGTCAAGTAATTGATGAACCTTTGTTCTTAGAAATGCTACATTTAACAAATTAGCCTCCAAAGCCAAATCACTACCAACAGCTATCCTATCCCCTTTTATATCTATTCCGATAAAATTCTTTTCAGGATAGAGTTTTGCTAAACCAATGGTGTATTCTCCTTTGCCACAACCTAACTCCAAAACGATTGGATTTTCATTCTTGAAATACGTTGTATGCCAATTTCCTTTAATTTCATTAAAAAGAGGGCTTGTATCTTGAATAATGTTGACTTTTTCTAAATTCTCTTGAAATCTCTGTGCTTTTTTTCTTCCCACTGTCTATTTTTTAATGCTGATTTTCTTAAATAATTAACTGAAATACAAAGATTTGACAACCTTTTCACCCTTAAAACACCCATCTGAGAATCGAATATTTTTTCTCTCCTGTATCTAATTACAATACACTAAATTCTCAGAACACTTATTTTTATGAATTTATAGCTCATTTATCTCTGCTACCACAAAAGTACTACCTCCAATAAAAATAACGTCATCCTTATTCGCTTTTTGTCTTGCAAATGCGATAGCTTGATTAACATCAGCAATTGAAATCCCTTTCAAACCTTTGGATAACGCTAAGCTCGCTAATTCGTCCGCAGGTAAGGCTCGCATAATTTGTGCCTGACAAAAAATGTAGTTGGCCTCTTTAGGCAATAAATCTAAAATACCGCTGATGTCTTTATCTTTGACAAACCCCAAGACTAACCAGAGTGATTTCTTAGGTATGGATTCAAGATCAGAAAGCAATTCTTTTATTCCAGCACTATTATGTCCAGTATCACAAATCGTCAGAGGTGCTTGGCTTAACTGTTGCCAGCGGCCTTTTAGATTCGTCAAAGTAACCACCTGACTAATGCCTACTGTTACGGCCTCATTACTTATGGTAAAATTACCCATGCTATTCAACACACGAATAACTTCTAAAACACCTTGTAGGTTGTGTTTTTGATAGCTTCCTGTTAGCTCTGAGGTTAGATTTATCGTAACGCCACTACTTCTATCATTAACGCTTAATTGAAGTCCTCCTGATTGAAATATGGAATTCTCTACATAAAAGGAATCTTCTGCAAAGTAAATAGGAGCATTTTGCAAGGTGGCTTCCTCCATAAAAACAGAGATAGTTTCTGGATGACGTTGAGAAATAACAACGGGAGTATCTTGTTTGATAATTCCCGCTTTCTGATAGGCAATTTTAGGCAATGTATCCCCTAAAATATCTACATGATCATAACTAATATTGGTAATTAGCGATACTTCAGGATAAATAACATTTGTTGAATCAAGTCTTCCTCCTAAACCTACCTCAATTATAGCAATATCTACCTCCTGTTCTGCGAAATACTCAAAAGCAAGCCCAACAGTACATTCAAAGAAAGAAGGCTCTAAATCGGCTATAAATGATTTATTGTCTTCCACATACTTCACAACCCTTGATTCTGGGATAGCTTGTCCGTTAATTCTGATGCGTTCCGTGAATGATTTTAAATGAGGCGAGGTGTACAAACCCGTTTTGTAGCCAGCAGCCTGTAAAATAGCCGCTAAATAATGGGAGGAACTGCCCTTGCCATTTGTACCTGCAATATGAATACTTTTGAATTTAAGATGGGGATTACCCAAATGTTCACAAAGACGTTGGGTATTTTCTAATTTGGGTTTAAATGCTTTACTACCTATACGATGAAAAACAGGCAAATGAGCGTATAAATAATCAATTGTTTCTTGATAAGTCATTGAGTGAGCTAATTATTGGTAACAAAAAAAGTAGTGCAAGTTACCTTACACTACTTTATATAACAACGATTATTGAATTCTATTAGTGTGCACTAATTCTAAATGTTACTGTACCTGTTGACAAGGGAGCTTTCTCATTATCGTCTGTTGGTCTAAATTTAGTAGCTTTTAATTTAGCTTTACATTTAGCAACCACTGCTGGATTTGCTATGGTAGATTCAAGCACTTCTATGTATTGAACATCTCCATCCGAATCTACTTTAAAACGCAATCTAATCATCCCATCATCGTTGGTATCAATATCAATTACTGGTTTACTAACCCAAGTCCAACCTGCAATAGCCAGACTACCTTTGCCTGTTCCACCATCGCCTCCAGTATTTCCACCGCCTGTTCCTGGCGTACGAGGCTTATAAGTACCGCCCTGAACTACATTACCGTCAGGTTGTCCTTGGTTTCCTCTTCCACCACCTGTCCCATCACCTCCAGCTCCGTGTCCAGAAGCAGTCCCAGATGTACCATTTGAATTATTTCCCCTATTGGGTAAAGTAGCTCCCTGAACGGGTCTTGATGTTTCAACAGCTGGTTGTCTCGAAACTACTGGTTTTGAAACAGGTTCTTTTTTGGATTCAACTTTCGTTTCTTTTACTTCTTTAACTTTAACAGGAGATGGTCGATTACTAGTTAAAACTGGGCGTTCAGCAGTAGGCTTTCGTTTTTCAACCACTTTAGGTCTCGGTTCAACCACTTCCTTTACTTTCGTATTTTTCTCTACCACTTTTTCAGCGGGTTTCGTATCGACTAAGCGTTTGCTGTCACTAGCGTGATTGCGTGTAAATACGTTTCCACTTCCATAATCATCTGTCCCAAAATTGACTAATACTCCACCGCCATTGGGTAATTCTCGTTTTATCGTTTCGGATGAATTCCAAACTGTCACATACCAGCATACTGCTAACAAACCAGCATTAAAGGCTGTTGTTAGCACGAACGCTATCGTCCTATTTTTACTGTCTTCACTTTCTTGTTGATAATTGCTTGTCATATCAGTGCTATACTAAGGTTTTAGATTAAGGTAAAAGGTCTGTGGTATAAATCCAAGCTTTATCTAACGTTGCAGCTTTTTTAACAGCTTCATCTTTGGTGTTATAATAATCTAAAGAAACTTTAATTTTATTACTTTTTTTATGTTCTCCAATCAGTTGAGCCTTTTCATATCCATCACTTTTAAGTTTACTCATAAAAAGTTCAGCATTCTTTTTGCTTTCAAAACTCCCTACAATAACGAAATATTTTGGATTTTGTTGTATGTCTAACTCTTGAATTACTGGAGCTGATTTTGTTGTATTTCTGACTAATTTCTCATTTTTTGTCTCGCTAGAAACTCCTGTATATACAGGATATTTGTATGTAGTAAAGAAGTTTAGATTACTCAATGTAAATCCCTTATTATCATATATATAGAATGACAAAAATAAGGCAATCATTGCGACTGCTGACGCAATGAAAAAGTATTCTTTTCGATTCTCTTTCGCTTCAACCTTCTTAAACGAAATTACAGGAGACACTTCAACTGTAGGGGTATTTGCAATTGAAACGTTATCAAAAACAGCTTGATTCGATACCGATTCTGTCAAAGCCTTTGTTGGTAAAATAACTAACTTTGGTTGTTCGTAAGTTACCTTGGCTGGCTGTGCCATCTTCGTTAAAGCAAAGGACGAAATGCCAAAACTATTGGAAGAGAAGTCTATATTATAAACAGGAATAAACTGAATTTTGTTCTCTTCATTTAAACAAAAAGAGCCAAGGTCTCTGATAAACAGATAATCATCATTTCTCATGGTCTGACGAATATATGTTACATAGTCTTTGATTTTTTGGCTTGCCTCTGTCCTACTTATTTTTTCTTGTTGAATGATATACGTTGAAAGAATCCCATCATCTGTACGCAATAGTTCATTAAAAGCGAACCATTTTCGTGCAGGTTTAGCGATAGCATCTTCAAGTTTACTTTCTTCGTAATTTGCCACGAAACCGCCGAAATCTGGGATTACGACACAATCTTGTTCAAAGAGTAAGTCCTTGATATATTCTTGTATTTTTTTCATGGAAAGTGTATGCTATCTTGTTATAAAGGTACTATAAAAATCACAAAAAAACGGGTTTGTTAAAGTGTTGTAGCTTTAACAAACCCGTTCACACAATTATTGAACTAAGTTAAAAAGAAAAAGATAATCCTGCAAGAAAGTTGACTCCCTGTTGCGGATAATATAAATATCTCTGGTAATTTTTGTTCAAAACATTATTTGCAGACACGAAAAGGTTCAATTGGTCTGTAATAACGTAGGTAAATTTAAAGTTCAAATCGAAAATCATTGGTAAGCTTTCTTCTACATTTGACTTGAAGTTTTTACCTTTTAACCCTGTTAGCATGAATATATCTGAACTAACCAAAAACTTATCTTTTATAGAGAAGGTGTTGTTCCAAGTAGCGGTGAAGTTAGGTCTATGCCACGCTTTTTCTACGTTATCTAAACCACTATAGACGAACAAATCAAACTTAAATAGTGACCGCCACATCTGCGGAATTTGATACGCTGCCTGACCAGATAAATTCATAACATTGGCATTGGTATAACGAATATCAAAACGAGAAGAGTCCGTTACAGCATTTGTAAACACATAAAAATCATTGTATTTGGCATAACTCAATTTTGCTTCTAAATCAAAACCTGAAATGGATGCCTTGGCTCCTACATACATATCACTAGATTTACGGGTATTTCTCAATTCTGAATTTCTTCCTAGCCATTTATTTTCCAATAATAAGGATGTTAGGTTATTAGCATACATATCACCTTCATATCCTGCAAACGCACGAATGCCTTCAAATGGCTGAAAATCTACCTTGATGATTGGGTAAACATAATTTTGGTTATACGAAATCTTTTCTCTGTCATTTAGCAAATTCAATCCTGCGGTTACACTAAATTTATCTGCTCTATAAAAGAAGGTAGGTTTTAAACGATAAAGATTGCGATATACCGTGTTGGTGGTATCATGCGTTTGAGCTAATACAACAGAACCTTCTAACCCTGCCGATAGACGATCTGTAAGTGGTAACACCCCTGAGAGTACGCCTGACAAGACTAATTCAGTTGTTTTTAAATGCGTAAATAAGTAGGACGCATTGGCTTTTGCCTGATAATCAACTTTTGCTTTTTCGTAGGCATTACTAAATGAGCCATTAAAGAAAAATTTGTTCCAAGAGTTGAAAATACTTGGTTCGGTAATATTATCTCCAATCGGTTGCTGAGAATAACCATAATAGTCAAATCCTCGTCTTTCCCAACCTACAGCTCCTTCTAATTTAATATCATCCTTAACAACTGTTCTACTATGTAATTTGATGAGATTCTGTGATTCTCCGGAAAAGTTTGAACGAACTGGGCCTAAACGAAAGGCATTGTGCTTGATATAAATTCCATGGTAATTATTCTCTCCTCTACGAATACCTCCATGGCCTTCCAAAAAGGTGTGTCCGTAATTACCTAAGCCTCCTCTAATCACATTGTTAAAACTTTGCTCCTTGATACTGCCAGTTCCATATTCCTCTGGCATTTTGACAGTTGGGCTAAAAGCGGGAGTTTGTACGGGAATTTTTCGCTCTGTATAGGGATAGGCCAATTCTTTCTTTGGTCCATTATCTCCAGCAATCGGTATTTTTTCAAAGATACGGCTTGCCTGAGGAATTTCGATTACTCGCTGTTTCACAATAATGATATCGTCTGTGTGAACTTCGCCTCCTCCTTTCTGTGCGTATAGACTTGCAGAAAAAGCGGTGGAAAGACTGAGCGTACCAATGAGTATATTAATATGTTTCTGATTCATCCTGTCTAGTTTTCTTAACAATGTGTTTTTAGTTTATTTAAGTAATCGTGCAAAATTATTCTTGAGAGCCAATTTCTGGAAGCACTCAATATAGAGTGCCATAAATCCAAAATTTAACTTTCAAAACTTAGCATTATTACTTACGTTCTATCACTTTGAGTTTTGCTTTTGCTTCTGTCACGATTTCCTTCTCTGGTGATCCCGTGATAAGTGAGTTTAAGGTAACTTTTGCTTGAAGGAAATTATTCATCGCTACAAAGTCGTCTGCTAATAAAAGGTAGGCTTTACCCATTTGTAAGTCAGAACAGTTATTGAAGTCATGTGTGAATTTATTGATAATTAACTCCGACGACTCTTTGTACTTCCCTTGGTTATATAAAATCTGAGCAATTAGATATTGAGCTTCCGCTCCATTGTCGCCTTTATCAATCGAAATTGTTTGATTAAAAGCATCGGTTGCACCAGGATAGTTATTTTTAGCCATCAAGATTTTACCTGTATATAAAGATGCCTTGCTTTTAGCTCCAGCTACAATGTCGCCATTGTTAGAAACTTCTCTTGCAAAATAGATGGTAGAATCTGACTTCAATTGATAATACGATTCCATTAAGCCAATCAATGCGGTCTGTTGGTCTTTCTTATCGGGAGCAATGGTCTGCAAAATACGGTATGCCGTAGCCGATTTCTTGAAATTACCTGCCTTAAATTCGATATCAGCCACTTTAGCAGTAACTTTATTCACCGATTTGTATTTATTATCGGCAATAACCTGATAATAATAATTGAGTGCCTGAGCTTTGTTACCCAAGGAATTATAAGCCTCCGCTAACAAATATTTGGCTTCATAACTATATTTACTCGTAGGGTATTTAGCTAAATAGTCAGACAAAACTTTAACTGCTTTGTCGTACGATTCCTTATAATATAAATTCTTTGCACTTTCAAACTCTAATTCATCCAACGAACCATCATTTGGATTAGCCTGCTGGTAACCATTCAGTAACGCTGTAAAATCTTCAGGTCTTCCTAATTCGTTATATTGTTCCTGAGCACCGTCTAAAGCACTTTTAGCTAAACTGTCCGTTGGATATTTTTTGATAATTGTCTTATAATCCAATACAGCACTTTCTCGATTGCCATTATTCACAAAAGCTCCTGCTCTATAAAGTAATGCCTGTGGAACAAATGGACTTTGCGGCTTTTCATTGATCAGACGAGTAAAATCAGTGATTGCAACAGTATATTGACGAGCCTTTAAGTCGGCTTCGCCCATTCTAAACATGGCGTTATCTGCATGAACTGAATTAGGGTAAGTCGTCTGAACTCTATCAAAAGAAGCTCTAGCTCCTTTATAATCCTCTTTATAATAGAGAATTTCTCCTTTTTGAAGCATGGCATAATCCTTATCAGATTTACCTGTACTAATCACCTCATCATATAATTTCAAGGCTTGCTCATAATTCTTTTGAGCAAAGTACGTATCGGCTAAACGTAAAGACGCATCTTGTAACGCTTGTGGATCTCCCGACTTCATCTTATCGGCATATTCACGGAAGTAGCGATTCGCTTTGTCATAAGCTTTCGTATTAAAATAAGCATAACCAATGCCATAACGACTCTTATTTTGGTATTCCCGTAATCCTGGCGTAGTATTATCAGTAGAACTCAATAGGTTCTGATACAAATTGATTGATTCGGGATATTTCTTCTGAGCCGAAAGAGCCTCCGCTTTCCAGAAAATAGCAGCATATTTTAAATCCGCATTTTCTGGAGTTGATAACGACTTGTCAAAAAATGGAATGGCATCAATATAATTCCCTTCGTTATATTTTTTAACACCCTGATTAAAAGCAATGCGTTGGTAAGCTGTATTAATACGAGATGAACGCTTTTTTAAATTTTCGATATACGAAAGAGCTGCCTGAAAATTATTAGAAGACAAATATGCCTCACTCACCAATTCATTGCCTTCGTCTTCAAATTTAGAAGTTGGGTACGCTCTAAAGAATGCTTCAAACTCTTTGATACTTTCAGCACTGCGACCTACGTCATAAAGTACCTTCGCATAATTGAAGAAAGCCTCTTCTTGAATGGCAGGATTAAAATTCAGTTTACGAGCCTGGTCAAATGCACCAAGTGCATAAGGACTATTATTTGCTTTTAAGTAACAAATCCCTAAGGTAAAAGCAGCATCTTGGCCGAGCGTATCTTTTGAAGACGCTACATTTTTAAGCTGTTCGGCAGCTAGAGCAAATTGATTGGAGCGAAATAAACTATAGCCAAAACGGTATGAAACCATCGAAAGCATGGCTTGTGACTTATAGTTATTATAAATGGTATAATACTGAGCCGCCTTTTCGTAATTCCCTTTTTGAAAATATACCTCCGCCGTAAGCAAGGCAATATCATCTAGTTTTCTACCTGAGTTTTTATCACGAAGAATTGGTTCGGTATAAGCTAACATTTCAGCAAACTTCCCTTGACGGTAAAAGCTATGTGCTAACCAAGCTGGTATTTCACTGCGATATTCAGGTGAAACCTCCGCTTGTCTAAAATCTGGGATAGCATCAGTATAATTGGCAGCACGAAAATTAATCACCCCTGCATAATACGCAGCAGGAACAGCGTATGAATCAGAAGCTGTTTGTTTTAGCTCATTGAAAATGGGTAATGCTTCCGTATATTTTTGAAGGGTGAAATAACCCACCGCTAGTTTATACTGTGCAGCAAAATCTGTTTTAGCACTCTTCGACAAATAATCGGTTGCACGGGTGTAATCGCCATTGGCAAAAAAGTAGTTTCCTATTTCTTTGTATAGGGAGTTAGCAATTGGATGCTCTGAGTTATTACGTATAAAACGATTCGCTAAGACTTCCGTTTCGGAATTATTTAGGTATAGACTACTCATCACAATAAAATACTCAGCCCAAACATGATAGCTATCGTCTTTATCTAACGAGGGTTTTTCGGTTTCTAAATACTGAGCAAATTCTGCTTTAGCTGCTTCATAATTCCTAGACTCAAAATACTCACGGCCATTTCTGAAATGAATTGAGGGATCAGTATAGCTTAGGGTACTTTGAGCTTCTGCCTGATGTTCTGGAATAAAAAAAGTTGACAGAGTTGTCAGGCAAACCAATGAAGAAAATCTTTTCATTTGATATGTGTTTCGTTATGTTCTTGTGAGGTAAACAACGCTTATTGCATTGGTATTACTCGTACCTATCCATTAGGCAGGGTTATTTCTTTTTGTTGCTAATTACGAGAATAAAGTTACAAATATGTTACTAAATAGTTTTATGGTACTATTTTGTAACATAAATTTGTTCAATTACATAAAATCAACAAAATAAGAACGAATAATTTAAGAAAGAAATTATGAAAAAAGTCGCTTTTCTGCTGTTGGGTGTCTTCCTAAGTGCTTCTATGTTAGCACAAGCCCCAAAAATTGAGTACTTCATTTCGATGGATCAACCGCACACTCACTATTTTGACATTCGATTAAAGGCTTCCAATTTTGATGCCAAAACAAGGAAACAGGGTTTTATCGACTTTAAAATGGCCGTTTGGACTCCTGGCTCTTACCTAATCCGTGAATATGCGAAAAATATTGAGTCCTTAACTGCTGCTACTGGTTCAACTTCCTTGAAAGCTGAAAAAATCAATAAAAATACATGGCGTGTAAAAATAGCACCCACTACAACGGAAGTTTCACTAAATTACAAAGTTTACGCCAATGAACTATCCGTACGTACCTCCTTTGTTGATGCCTCTCATGGTTATATGAACCCAGCAAGTGTTTTATTGTATGTAAACGATTGGAAAGACTTCCCTTCTACACTACAAATTAAACCTTTTCAGGGCTGGAATACAATTTCAACGGCATTAAAATCTCTTGGAAATAATCGCTTTCAAGCAGCTAATTTAGATATGCTGATTGACTCTCCCATTGAAATTGGTACACAAAAACTCTTAAATTTCGATTTGAAAGGTATTCCTCATACCGTTGCGATGTATGGAGAAGCAAGTTATGACGAAACAAAGGTTTCAAATGATATTAAGAAGGTATGTGAAATCGCAACCAGTGTTGTAGGTGAACATCCGTGTAAGGATTATACGTTCATTATTCATAACTTAGCTGCTGGTGGTGGTGGACTCGAACACCTCAGCTCTACTACCTGTCAAGTAACCCGCACCGCCTATCAATCAGCTAAGGGATACCAAGATATTTTGAGTTTGGTTGCACACGAATATTTTCACCTTTGGAATGTAAAACGTATTCGTCCAAAAGCACTTGGACCATTCGACTATGAGAACGAAAACTATACGCACTTGCTCTGGTTCTCGGAAGGATGTACCAGCTTTTACCAAAACTATATCCTCCGCCGTGCCAATTTAATGACCGAACAGGAATACCTAACCGCTTATTTAGAAGATGTTAATTTTATCGAAAATCAAACGGGAAATCAGGTACAGTCGGTAACAGAATCTAGTTGGGATGCTTGGATTAAATACTACCGTCCGAATGAAAACTCTCGTAACAGTACGGTTTCGTATTATGACAAAGGGGCTGTTTTGGGAGGAATCTTAAATTTAGAAATTCTTCGCTCTACAAAAGGGTCTAAGAATTTTGATGATGTCCTCCGCTACCTATATACTAACTACTACAAAAAATTGGGAAGAGGTTTTACGGATGAGGAATTACAAACAGCGGTAGAATTGATTGCAGGTAAAAAATTAGACGCATTCTTCCAAAAGTACATTTTTGGTACTGAAACCATTCCATATAACGAATACTTTGCTTCGGTAGGTATGACGATGGTTGATAAAAATGCAACTTCTAATAACCCTTATTTAGGTGCAGACTTTAGAGGAAGTACAAAAATTACGAGCGTACAACGTAACTCTCCAGCCTATAACGAAGGTTTAAATTATGGAGATGAAATACTTTCGATTGATGGAGCAAAGGTCGAAGATGTAGCGAAGTTTGTTCAAACTAAAAAGGTAGGTGACGTATTAGAAATCAAGGTAAAAAGAGATGGGTTAGAAAAATCATTTAAAATAACCTTAACTAGAAACCCGAAAAAAGAGTATGTGTTAGAACCAATACAAGGTGCTTCTCCTGAACAAGTGGCTTTATATAAGAAGTGGTTGTATCTGTAGGAAATGAGGCAAAATTTTGGATGTTGAATTTTGAATTGAATAGTTATCTATAAAAAACAAAAGAGGGAATTTATCAGTGATAGATTCCCTCTTTTATATTAAAAACCGTTCAAGGCTTCTCCCATGTCTTGATACATACTCTCAAAGCGTTTAACGACTTTTTCTAAAAACTCTTCCGTCACAAAGGCTTTGACCTCTTCCTCACCAGAAACATCGGTTTCTGAAATTTTAAAGGTTTGTTCCATATCTGGGGTTTCAAATTTTAAGAAAAACTTTCCGTTCCAACGATAAAGCGATGCCTTACATTTCTCATTGGGAATATCTCCTACAAAATACATTGCCTATGCCTCCTCTTCAATTACGGTAATTTTCTGGATTTTATCGCCTGCTTTAATCGCATCAATCACTTCTAAACCTTCTACTACTTTTCCAAAACACGTATGTTGTCTATCTAAGTGAGAAGTGTTTCTACGGCTATGACAGATAAAGAATTGAGAACCACCTGTATTTCTTCCACGGTGAGCCATTGACAATACGCCACGGTCGTGGTACTGATTGTTTCCTGTCAACTCACAAGGAATAGAATACCCTGGGCCACCGCCACCTGTTCCGTCTGGATCTCCACCTTGAATTACGAAATCAGGAATAACACGGTGAAACGTTAAGCCATCGTAAAATCCTTTTTTCGCTAAATCCGTAAAGTTCTTTACGTGGATTGGAGCATCTTGATCATAAAATTCTATCACCATTAGACCTTTATCGGTCAACATTTCTGCTTTAGTCATTGTACAAGCTAATTAATTGTTTTACAAAATTGTCTGCAAAGTTAACACGCCTATAGCTTTTTCCCTACACGAGTACCCAAAATTATCATAAAAGCTATCGTAACAACATTCACTCAAGCGAAATACAAAGAAGCCTACAAAGAGAATATGTTTCCTATTATTTCTAAAACTTTTGCTAGTAGATTCCAGTTAATTCAATACGCCCACATCGTTTTTTCGTACCTTTGTGTTCAAATTACAGGAGCAAATCAAACCTGTGAAGATTTAGCGATATATTTCTTTTTGGGTGAAAACGACTAGTGGGCTAACACATTACAAACCAGCTTATTACGAATTCACTTTATCCATACATTGCCATTTTAATCATATTCGAGACAATAACCAGTAAATCAAATACCATTCTATGTTTTTGAACAAATTCAACTCCCTTCTTTTACTATCTTGCCTGACACTCTTTGCTTGTGGTACGGACAAAAAAGATGAGGCTTTTAAGTTTTTTAAAAGAGGTAATCAAAAATTAAAAGAACGAGAATACCGTGATGCTATTCACTGGTATGAGGAAGCCTTAAAAAACAAAGCAGACTTTCCTGATATTTATAATAACCGAGGTTTGGCTTTACAAAAGATTGACCAGCCAGAGAAGGCAATCGAAGACTTTGATAAGGCACTATCGCTTGATGCTAAATTTTGGGAGGCGTATTACAACCGTGCCGAAAGTTTTTTTGCGCTAGGCGATTATCAACATTCGCTTCAGGACTTAAACAAAATTAAAGAGCCTTTCAAAGATTCCTCTTTTGTTTTTGTAAGTTTAGGAAATGTAAAGACTCAATTGAACGACCTTTCTGGAGCAACGGCTGATTATGAAAAAGCAATCCGACTAAACCCCAATAATGCTGAAGCTCATACCAATCATGGCTATTTATACTTTCTGAATAAACAGTATCCATTGGCAAAAAAAGATTTTGAAAAAGCTATTCAGTTAAATGAGAATCAGCACTTTGCCCTGAACAACTTAGCCTTTATTTTAGCAGAAGAAGGAAAGTATAAAGAAGCCCTACCACTGGTGGACAAAGCGATTTATCTGAAACAGGCAGATGCCTATTACCTTAATAATCGAGGCTATATTCTTTTACAATTAGGGAAACTAGAAGAAGCCAAACAAAACATTGAACACTCCCTACGCATTAATGAGAACAATGCCTACGCACTGCGTAATTTGAGCATATATTTTCAGAAAAAAGGAGATGCTACACAAGCCAAAAGCTATTTGGACAAGGCGAAAAAGCTTGATCCTACCATCTAAAAAAAGGGTTTGCTATCGAAAGATAAGCAAACCCTTTTTTCTTAGAATAATGATACATATTTTGATATAAGCCCCGCATATTTTAAGCCTTCACTTAGAATAATGCAAATACCTTTCTTCTAAACCAATGCTGTGGTATCCATTCCCATTTCATTCAACACTCGTAAGAATTCCGAACTCATAGGGGCTGTTAAACTAAGTTCTTCTTTCGTGAACGGATGTTCAAAGGTCAAATTCTTGGCATGTAACAACATCGTATTGAGCTGAAATTGTTCTTCAAACATTTTATTCTGCTTACATTCCCCGTGAAGCTTGTCTCCAATCAAATAGTGACGCATCTGAGCAAAATGTCTTCTAATCTGGTGCATCCTTCCTGTTTCGGGATACACTTCTGCTAACGAATAACGAGAAGTCGGATAACGACTCACCGAGATTGGGATTTCTATTTGTTGCAGGCATTTAAAACGAGTCAGGGCATCGTGCATATTTCCTCGTTCGTTTTCCAAGGGTCTGTCGGTCATTCCTGTTTCTGGCAAAAAACCTCGGACAAGAGCAATGTATGTTTTCTTACACGTTCGTAACTCAAACTGCTTTTTAACTTCTTTATCGGCTTCAGGAGTTAAAGCAAATAAGAGAACACCCGAAGTCTTTCGGTCGATACGGTGACAGGGACTTACCCAACAACCTAACTGATCTCGTAACAATTGTAAGGCAAAGACTTTTTCCTCTGCGGCAATTGACGAGCGATGTACCAATAAATTATGCGGTTTGTTAATCGCCACAAAGTGTTCGTCCCGATACAAAATCGGTAATTCAATCGTACTTACTTCCGCTTGTATTTCTTCCATTATGAATCATTTTGTTAACCTTAAAATCGGTCAACATATCGCTAAAAAATGAAGCCCTTGAGAATCGAACGAATAAAATTACCCGTACATAAGTCAATTTCATTAAATTCTCAGAAGCCTTTTTTAATTATCAAAGGTTGACTTAAACTGCTTAAATACTTTCGTATTTATTTCAGGACTCGTCTTTACTTCAAAAAGAGCTGATTTTTCCGTCAAATTCATGAATTTAGCTAGATTTTTGGTAAAATTATCGAAATTATCTGCCGAAAAATACGCCATTCCAGACTCTTCTGCCGTTAGTTTTGCATCAAAATGTTGAACCGTTTCAAAAAAATCTCCTAATTCGGGTTGTTTTGCTGGCCCATCAATCATTCTGAAAATTCCACCTCCGTGATTGTTCAATAATAAGATTTTCAAATTCTTCGGAAGGTAACGATTCCAAAGACCATTTCTATCATAGAAAAATGCGACATCGCCAATAATCAAATAGACAGGCTTATCGGTTACCAACGCCGTACCGACGGCAGTACTCACACAACCATCTATTCCACTGGTGCCACGATTCGCAAAAACTTCAATTTGCTTTTCAGGATTTACCCCAATATAATTTCCATACCGCACCGTCATCGAATTTGCCAAATGGAACAGCGAACCTTCTGGTAACGCATCCATTAATTGTTTCACCGCAAAGAACTCGTAGAAAGGCAACAACTTGTTATCCATAAAAGAAGCGATGTGCGTTCGTGCCTTATCTTCCTGCTGATACCATGCGTTTGCATAAGCCATTCTTTCGTCAGCTAAAGAAGGCGAAATACGTCTTTCTAATTCGGAGAAGAAATCCAGAGCTTTCATCGGAATGATGGTCGTCATCGATTGCAGTGCATCAATCAAATGAGTGTCCAACTGCAAATGCCAATGCTCGATGGCTTTGTATTTTCGGAGAAATGTTTTTAGTCCTTTTGAGATAAACGACTTTCCAAAAGTAATGAGCAAACTTGGTGCTAATTCCGCTTGTTCGGGCTTCAGAAATAAATCGTGTTTTGAAATCGTATCTACGGTTATATTTGAAATACTATCCGCCAATAAGACACAAGAACTCTTCGCACGCAATTTATCCAAGACTGCCGAAAGATTGACATCTAAGGCCTCTTGACCACCTGCAATGAGAATCTTATCCGCATGTTCGAATGAAGCCAGTAAATCAGCCCAAGTAGTCTCGTCGAGTCTCGTGGTTGTTTCCAGTCGTTTAATCACTCTTACATCAGCATCGTAGCTTAACTCCTCTCCTTCTGCTGGATAAAAGGGTTCTCGTAAAGGAACATTGATATGCACAGGCCCTTGCGGTACTGCCTTAGCTAAATTAACCGCATCATTTACGATTCGTTCAATCGCCCAGACACTATCAGGATGTTCGTAATCGGCTGGCAACTCAAAACTCTTTTTGACATGTTTCCCAAAAATGTCCGTCTGATAAATCGTTTGTCCATCGTGCTGATGAATCCACTCTTTCGGACGGTCGGCTGTTAAGACCAATAAAGGTATTTCTTGAAAAAAAGCTTCTGCCACCGCAGGGGCGTAATTATATGCTGCCGAGCCTGATGTACAAATAAGTGTTACTGGATTTTTGGTCACCTGAGCCATTCCCATTGCAATGAAAGCAGCCGAACGCTCATCTGACACAGAACGAGCTTCGATGGCTGGATGTCTTGCAAAGGCAATCGTCAACGGTGCATTTCTTGAACCTGGTGAAATGATTGCGTGATTGACCCCTTTTTTAACCAATAACTCAGGGATATTAATGATAGGTTTTAATAAAGCCATAGATAGATTATTTCATGGGTATTTAACTGATTTTAAGGTCAATTTCGTACAAAAATAGCAAAGTATCAACTTATATTTTTTGCTTTTTAGAAGACTAGAAAAATTACACCAACAGCCTAAAAACAAAAAAGCCTCTTTTCAGAGGCTTCCAATTTGCTTGTCAAAAAGTGACTATCCTAAATATGTTTTAAGAGCTTTACTTCTTGAAGTGTGTCTTAATCGACGAATTGCTTTTTCTTTAATCTGACGTACACGTTCACGAGTAAGATTGAATTTTTCACCAATTTCTTCCAAGGTCATTGCGTGTTCTCCGTTCAGTCCAAAATACAAGGTAACTACGTCTGCTTCACGCTGAGTCAACGTAGATAAAGCTCTTTGTACTTCACGACGAAGGGAATCGTTAATCAAACCTGAATCCGGCTTATCTTCTCCATCATTTTCTAATACATCCAACAATGAGTTTTCTTCACCTTGTACAAATGGTGCATCCATTGATACGTGACGACCAGAGATTTTTAAGGTATCGACAACTTCGCCCGTAGTGATTTCTAACACTTCTGCTAGTTCTTCAGGAGTTGGTTCACGCTCGAATTTTTGCTCTAATTCAGAAAATGTTTTAGAGATTTTGTTTAATGAGCCTACACGGTTCAATGGCAAACGTACAATACGAGATTGTTCAGCCAATGCTTGAAGGATTGATTGACGAATCCACCATACCGCATACGAAATGAATTTAAAACCACGAGTTTCATCAAAACGTTGAGCCGCTTTAATCAAACCTAAGTTTCCTTCATTAATTAAATCTCCTAAACTTAAACCTTGATTCTGATATTGTTTTGCTACAGAAACCACAAAACGAAGGTTAGCCTTCGTCAATCTTTCTAAAGATAGTTGGTCTCCTTCACGAATTTTCTGAGCTAAAATCACTTCCTCATCCGGTGTGAGCAAATCCACCTTGCCTATTTCTTGCAAATACTTATCAAGCGACTGACTTTCACGGTTGGTAATCTGCTTACTAATTTTTAGCTGTCTCATATTGTGCTACTTGTTATTAGTAGGTTAACTATATTTCGTTGATGACTCAAAAAGGACGTTAACTAATTTTATACTCAGTTTTGTAGGATTTTGTAGAAACAGCTAAGATTTGTTTATCTACCTTATGAAAACTGACTCGTTTAATCACTTAAAGTCCAAATACCAAGCTTTAAAACAAAGAACGTATTCTTTATATAAAACTTGGTAATTGTATTTTTAGTTCATCATTTTATAAATTGACAATCCCAATTCAAAATGAATACTTATTTTGATTCTGACTTCTCTGGCTTAGGAAGTAACGCTTTTCTTGATAAACGATACTTACCTGTTTTCTTATCGACTTCGATTAATTTAACTTTAACTTTCTCGCCGATTTCAAGAACACCATCCATTACTTCTACACGTTCCCATTTAATTTCTGAGATGTGTAATAAACCGTCTTTACCTGGTAAGAATTCAACGAAAGCACCAAATGGCATGATTGATTTCACAACGCCATCATATACTTCGCCTTCTTCTGGTAGCGTTACGATACCTTTAACCATTCTAACAGCAATATCCATTGATTCTTTGTTAGCCGAGAAGATAGATACATATCCGCCGTCTTCTTTTTCCTCAATTGTAACGGTTGCTCCTGATTGCTTCTGAATATCTTGAACAATTTTACCACCTGGTCCGATTACTGAACCAATTTGGTCTTTCATAATCTTGATAACCGTAGCTCTTGGAGTTTGTGGTTTGTAATCTTGTCTTGGTTGAGAAATGGTTTCTTTCATTTTACCCAAGATATGCAAACGACCTTCTTTTGCTTGGTTCAATGCTTCTGCCAATACTTCGTACGAAAGACCATCTACTTTGATGTCCATCTGACAAGCTGTAATTCCTTTTTCAGTACCCGTTACTTTAAAGTCCATATCTCCCAAGTGATCTTCATCACCTAAGATGTCAGACAATACAGCGTATTTACCTGTTTTTGAATCTGAAATTAAACCCATTGCAATACCAGAAACTGGTGCTTTAATCGGAATACCTGCATCCATCAAAGCCAATGTTCCTGCACAAACCGTTGCCATTGAAGACGAACCGTTTGATTCAAGAATATCAGATACCACACGAATTGTGTAAGGATTATCAGCATCAGCAGGTAGTACTTTTTTCAAAGCACGCATTGCTAAGTTACCGTGTCCAATTTCACGACGACCTGGGCCTCTGTTTGGTTTCACTTCACCCGTTGAATAACCAGGGAAGTTATAATGTAACATGAAACGGTTATAACCAGAAACCATTGCTTGGTCAATCATTTGTTCGTCCAAACGAGTTCCTAACGTAACCGTTGTTAACGATTGCGTTTCGCCACGTGTAAATACAGATGAACCGTGCGGAGTTGGTAAATAATCCACTTCACAAGTAATTTGACGAATTTCGTTCAATTTACGTCCATCTAAACGGTAACGTTCGTTCAATACTAATTGACGAGCTGCTTCTTTTTCGATGTCATGGAAATACCATTTCGCCAACGTTTTATCAACGCCTGAATCTTCAGATAATGAAGCGAAGTATTCGTCTTCAATTGCTCTGAAACCATCTCTACGTCCGTGTTTGCTTGGATTAGCCAATTTAGCCACCTCATAATAACGGTCAAAATACGTATCCCAAAGCGATTTACGTAATTCTTCGTCATGTGTTTCGTGGTTATATTCTCTTTTTACGGTTTTGCCAGCAGCGATTTCAAAAGCTTTAAGTCCTTCACATTGAATTTTGATAGCTTCGTGAGCTAATTTCAATGCTTCTAACATTTCAACTTCAGAAACTTCGTCGCCTTCGCCTTCTACCATCAAAATATCGTTTGAGTTTGCCGCAACGATTAATTCAAGAGAAGCACCTTTCAATTCAGAGATAGATGGGTTAATAACCAACTCACCGTTGATTTTAGCCACACGTACTTCTGAAATTGGGCCATTGAAAGGAATATCAGAAACAGCAAGACATGCTGCAGCTGCTAAACCAACAAAAGCATCTGGTAAAATTTCAGCATCTGCCGAAATCATATTAATCATTACTTGCGTATCAGCGTGATAATCTGAAGGGAATGTTGGACGTAATGCACGGTCAACAATACGGCTTACCAATACTTCATAATCAGAAAGTTTAGCTTCACGACGTAAGAAACCTCCAGGGATTTTACCTGCCGAAGCAAATTTTTCCTGATAATCTACTGACAATGGTAAGAAATCCACGCCCTCTTTTGCATTTTGGCTAGACACAACGGTTGCCAAAAGCATCAAGTTGCCAGTTCTTACCACAACAGAGCCATCAGCTTGTTTTGCAAGTTTACCTGTTTCGATGGTAATTTCTTTACCATCAGGCATTGTGATTGTTTGTGTAATTATATTAAAAGACATATATTTTTTGCTTAGTACCTTTTGATTAATCGCTCGATTTTCAAAAGGATTTAATAGATTGCTGCTGAGAGGAAGAGTTCAACCCAAGCATTCGTATCAAGCTTTATGATTTTCAAGAAAAACGTATTAGAGAGTTGTTATCCTATTCTACTAAGAACGTAATAATAGATGGATTATTATCTAATCTGTATTCAAAAAGAACGATTAATTAATATAAACTTGAGACGAAGAACAAAGAGAGTGGAAACGCAATCAGGGAATCTTAAAAGATTCCCTGATATGGAAAGATTACTTTCTAATGCCTAATTCAGCAATGATAGCACGATAACGAGTAACATCTTTCTTGATTAAATAATCAAGAAGCGCTCTACGCTTTCCTACCAATTTCAAAAGACCCAATGTTGTTGAGTGGTCTTTGTGATTTTTTTTCAAGTGTTGCGTCAAATGACTGATTCTGTGTGTGAATAACGCAATTTGCGACTCCGCAGAACCAGTATCAATTTTAGACTTCGCTTTTCCGTGAGATTCAAAAATCCCTTCCTTTACTTCTGAAGTTAAATACATCTTCAACCAGTTTTAAAATGTTATAAAATTTGTAAACGTGCAAAATTAACTATAATTTCTCTTATTAGCAAGCTATGCTGTAGCTTTTTTCACAAATCGCTGTGCTAATTTTGTATCCATTAGTTTCCCTCTCAACTTATCCCACAAAACAGCATATACGTCAGACTCAAACAGACGAGAGTCATTGATTGCCTTCTTCAAAAAGTACATTCCGATTGAAAACAAGATAAGATTAGACATCCATGCTCCTATCTGAACCAGTACTTTTCCTTCTTTGGCCATCTTATCTCCTTGCTGAGTCATCACGTACATCAAGATAAAGAACGAGATAGCGAGTACAACAGGCATTCCGAAACCACCTTTCTTGATAATCGCTCCGAGTGGCGCACCAATTAAGAACATTACAAATACAGCAATGGCATTCGAAAACTTATGATGCCATTCTAAGTTCGTCTTAAAAATATCTTCGTTCTTACTGGTAAGCGTTGCTTGATTGGCTTCTGAAAAAGAAATCATGTTTCTAGCTTGATTCAAGGCATAATCAAGACTTTGATAGGGATTCGAAGACGTAACTTTCTTTTTTGCCAGCACTTTCTCCATCCATTTCTTATCATCCTTTATAAGACGCTTCTGAATTGAATCTAAAGGCATCTGAGAATCTTTTAGGAAATAGGTAAAATACGACCGTGATGACAAAAACATACTCTTACGCACGTCTTTCATGGTAGTCTTCATCGAATCCAAATCATGTGATAATTCATAAATATTCATCATTATTTGGTGATGCTTAAACTGGTCTTCTTCGGTCTTGTGCATATCGAAGGCCTGTAAACTCATCACGACTTTACTTTTTCGAAATCCGTGGGTAGCAAAATCCGTTTGATCAGCCCCGCCTGTTTTGTCAGCATCGTCTAAATAATCATTTCCATTAAATAGTTCAAACACTAAATACTGCTTATTCATGATTACGTACATCAAGGCCGAATCGGCAAGTGTTACGTGCTTGTTTCCATCGTTCTGAGTATGATCGTAGATGATTACATTTTTTAGGGTTTTACCATCTGGATATTTTTTCATCACTTTAATACTATAACCAGGTAAGTCGTTGTAAAAAATACCTTCTTTAATATTAAGGGTCGTTTTGGTTGTTTTAATATCGTATAACAGACGATAGAACTTTAAATTAGCCCAAGGAAGGGCAATATTATTAAACCAAAAGGCAAAACCCGTGACGAACATCGCTACAATAAGCACTGGACGCATGGCTCTGGCCACCGAAATACCAGCACTTTTAATAGCTGTCAATTCAAAAAACTCCCCTAATTTTCCGAAGGTCATCAACGACGACAGCAACATGGCTAAAGGCAAAGCCAATGGGATGGTAATAATAGCACAATAAAAGAAAAGTTCGGCATAAACATCCGCTCCTAGGTCTTTACCAAATAAATCAGTAAAGTAGGTTAGAATTAATCGCATCAAGAAAATAAAGATGACGACGGCAAAGGTGAGGAAAAAGGGGCCAAAAAATGCTTTGAGAACTAACTTATCTAATTTCTTCATTTCAACGTTGAATATTGTGCAAAGTTAAGGATAAAGAATGATTAGAAAAGTTAATATTTCTAAAAAGAAGAAATTGCGTGGATTAGCGTGAAGGCAAGTAATCAAGAAAGACTCTTTATAGAAAAAGTCTTTCTTGATTGATTTGTAAAAATATTTCTATCGAATAACGTTTACATTAAACTCGGTTAATTTGCTCTGTTAAGAATTGCTTAGTTTCCTACAATTTCTTTGAGCTTATACATTAAATCCTCCCAAAGTTCTGTTAACTCATCATCATCATTGCTGTCTGAATAATCAATCACCTTTAGATAAGTTGAACCTGTTAATTCGCTCACGTCCATTTTAAATTCAAGATAATTATGATCTCTTGTTTCCTCGGTTGTAGGAAGGAAATCAAATTTAATTGACTTATTGACACGATGTTGCGAAACATTCGCTACATGACTATCCCCATCCCAAATAAAATCAAACGTTGTGCTATTTTTCAACGTAACCTTTTCGGCAAACCATTGTTGCAAACCTGAAGCAGTACTAACGTAAGGAAAAAGCACTTTTGGAGAGGCTCTAAGTTCAAATTCAATTACAAACTTGTGTTTACCCATTTTTTCTAAAGTTAAAATGTCATAAATTCAACAAAAAGCATATCTGTGGTATAGGAATTATAGTATCATCTAACTGATGAAGCATTTAAAATATGCTTAATTACCTAAATACGCTGAACACACACAATTTCCACATAAAATTTCAAAAACTTTATTCAGATGTTGTTATTGGCAAAGGTATTAATCTGAAATTAATATGCAAGTTTTTAGTAAAACTTTTACAAAAAAAGAAGACATTACAAGGTTAATTCAATGAAAATCAATAATTTAACAATAATAAAGCAGGATTATTTCAATATAAAAGAACTACAGAAGCTAATAGACACTATAAGTATCTGATTTACAATTATTAATAAAAAACTTATCTTTTTTTTCACTTTTTTCTTCAAAATTACTTGCATCGTAAGTTTCAAAAGCGTAATTTTGCACCACGTTAAACGACAGCGGGATAGCTCAGATGGTTAGAGCGTAGGATTCATAACCCTAAGGTCGGCAGTTCGATCCTGCTTCCCGCTACTGTCAAAAGCCCAACTTTTTAGTTGGGCTTTTTTTATTTAAGGCTATTTACTATTTTAGCCTCCAAGACCCCTGATGATTTATCCTTAACACATCACGTAATCATGATAAAACCTAATTTTGACGACATTTACATGGATTTAGCGGTAAACCTTGCCAAAAAATCCCATTGTATTAAAGCTCATGTTGGTGCTGTTTTAACCAAAGATACTCGCATCATTTCCATTGGCTATAATGGCCCCCCCGCAGGAACGCATAATTGTGATGAAGAATTTCCAGAACATGGCTGTGAACGAGATTCAAAAGGCAGTTGTTCTTTAGCGTTACATGCAGAACAAAATGCTATTTTGTATGCCGCCAAAAATGGGGCTTCGATGGAAGGAGCAACTATCTATGTAACCCTCTCTCCTTGCATCGCTTGTGCCAGAATTATTTACTCCATGAAAATCAGCAAAGTCATCTTCAAAGACTCCTATGCTCAATACAAAGGGATTCCAAAAGATGAAGGCGTTGAATTTTTAAAGAAATTTGGCGTAGAAGTAATTCAATATCAAGGCAACCTTGAACGTTAGACATAAAAAATCCCTTCTTAGCCCAAGAGCGTTAAGAAGGGATTTTACGTTAGCTACGTTTTTACGAGCGTTTCACCAATTTAACTACGTTTTCTACGTGGTGTGTCTGTGGGAACATATCTACGGGCTGCACCTCTGTTACTTGATATTTGGCATCTAACAAGGCTAAATCTCTTGCTTGGGTGGCTGGGTTACAACTTACGTACACAATCGTTTTAGGGGCAGCTTCCAACAAGGTACGAACCACTGGCTCGTCCATCCCTGCACGTGGTGGATCGGTAATGACAATATCTGGGCGACCATGAGCATCGACAAACTCTCTATCTAATAGTTTACGCATATCGCCAGCATAGAACTCTGTGTTAGTAATTCCATTCACTTGTGAGTTGATACGGGCATCTTCAACTGCCATTTCTACGTATTCTAAACCAATTACTTTTTTAGCTTGACGAGCTACAAAGTTGGCAATCGTTCCTGTTCCTGTATAAAGGTCATACACAAAATCATCGTTGGTAATCCCTGCATAGTCACGTGTAATTTTGTATAATTCGAAAGCCTGCTTAGAATTGGTCTGATAAAAAGATTTTGGTCCAACTCTGAACTTCAAATCTTCCATCGTTTCAATAATATAAGGTAAGCCTTTTACATTGATTACGTTTAAGTCAAAGAACGTATCGTTGCCTTTGGTATTGATGATGTAATTTAACGACGTAATTTCTGGGAATTTTTCTGCCAAGAAATTCATCATTAAATCTATTTCCTCTTGCTTGCAATAAGCAAACTGAACAATCACCATGATGTCTCCTGTGGAAGCCGACGTACGAATAATTAAATTACGCAATGCTCCTTCTTCCTGTTTTACTTGTTCGTAAAACGACATCTTGTGTTCTTCGGCAAAAGCCTTCACGGCTAAGCGAATGGTATTCGACGGCTCTGGTTGAAGCAAACAGTTGTTAATATCTAAGATTTTATCGTAGCGACGAGGCACATGAAAACCAAGTGCATTTCTTGAATAATCTAATCCTGATTGAATTTGTTCGATTGTCAACCAACGGTTTTGCGAAAACGTATATTCTAATTTATTACGATAAAAGAACGTTTCTGACGAGCCTAAAATAGGTTTTATTTCGGGTAAATTCACCTTAGCAATACGCTCTAACGCATCTGTTACCTGACGAGTCTTAAAGGATAACTGAGTCTGATAATCAATATGTTGCCATTTGCACCCACCACAAACACCAAAGTGTTCGCAACTGGTTTGAGTTCTGTATGGCGATTGAGGTCTGATGTTAAACGCTACGGCTTCCATAAACGTTTTCTTCTTTTTCATCACTCTCAAATCTACAAGATCGCCAGGAGCAACTGGCCCTTCTATAAATACGACTTGGTCATCAATTCTACTAATACACTTTGCTTCTGAAGAAAAATCTCCAACAAGGATATTTTCAAAAATAATATTCTCTTTTTTCTTTTTCACGCTAACGATGTTCTTGTGTTCAATATATTTATCAAAAATATCTTACAAATTACGGAAATATTTTCTTGAAAAGTTTACTATTTACCATTCTGGTTCTTCTTTTTCGGAATGATTTTGTAAACTTGAATAAAATTTCAACATTAATTTAGGTAAATGAAACGCCCATACCAATAAAATTAACACCAGAGGTATGATTAGGCGTTCCATCTGATACCTTCTAAAATAACTGAACATTACAATCAGATGAAAGATAAAGTAGTCATTATAACGGGGGCATCCTCAGGAATTGGAAAGGCATTGGCTTTTGCTTTTGGACAAGAAGGAGCCAGTATTGTCATCACAGGGCGAAGAGAAGACGCTCTGAACTCCGTAAGTGCTGAACTTAGCAAAGCAGGCATCAACAATCTAGCCATTGTTGCAGATGTGAGCGTTGCCCATGACAATGAACTGATGGTTGCAAAAACGATAGATAAATTCGGAAAAATTGACATCTTAATCAACAATGCAGGAATCTCGATGCGTGCAATGTTTGAAGATTGTGATTTAAGTGTAATTGAAACCTTAATGAACATCAATTTCTACGGAACGGTCTATGCAACGAAATATGCTTTACCTTATATCAAAGCGAGTAAAGGTTCAATTGTAGGGATTTCGTCTATTGCTGGCTACCGAGGCTTACCTGTTCGTGCAGGCTATTCGGCTTCAAAATTTGCGATGAATGGCTTTCTTGAGGCACTTCGTACGGAATTATTGCATACAGGAGTACACGTGTTAACGGCTTGTCCTGGCTTTACAGCTTCTAATATACGAATGGCATCTTTGGGAGCAGATGGAAGCAATAAAGGAGACTCTATGCGTGACGAGGGTAACATGATGTCTTCGGAAGAAGTTGCTCAATACATTTTGAAGGCAGTTCAAAAACGCAAACGTGATTTGGTATTAACTGGTCAAGGCAAACTAACAGTCTTCTTAAATAAGTGGTTGCCTGGTTTAATGGACTCGATGGTTTATAACACATTGGCAAAAGAAAAGGATTCCCCTTTAAAGCGATAGTCAACAGGCATTATTTGTATAGCTGTTATCAGGAAGCAGGTAAAACCAACGAATTAAGGTACGGATACAAAAAAGAAGGTTTGAAAATAGCTACTATTTTCAAACCTTCTTTTTTGTATCTTATTTTTAACGTATTTTATTCTACCTGCCAAACATCGCTTTCTTTTACATAAAGAATGCGGTCGTCCCAGTACACTCTTCTCCAAATGTCATTTCCCCCAATGATATTTAGACGATGACCTTTGGCGATACTTTCCACTACCTCCGCCCCACCCGAAGGTTCACTTCTCAAGAATACATTATCGGTATTGATAATGGCTTGATGATATTTATCGGGTAAGTTTAACAAGATGGCAATTCCCAAAAGATAGAGGGTTAAGAAAACTTTTTGATTTACGGGAATATACTGTCTATGGTATCTTTTCTGAATTAATACCCAAAAAATATAAATCGCCATGATCAACATAAAAGCAATTAAGAAGCCTGAATACTGTTTGTAGAATAGAATTAAGAAATTAAAGTCATTTAATTCGTAGCCTTTGAGGTTATATTCTTTGGCTATATCATTCAATTTAACAAGTATTTTTTGGTCTGGTTTCTGTTCGTAGGCTTTATTTAGGTACAAAAGGGTTTTTAAATAATCTCCTTTGGTCTCATTTATCTTGGCTAATTTCAGAAAAATACTTTCCGATGGTTTTTCAAGCGTTGGCAAAAGTTGATTATAAAGTTGCTCTGCGGCGTAATAATCTGATAATTTAAATAGTGAATCAGCCGTATTAAAGGCTCGTGCATTACTCTGAGAGTTAGCAAGTTGCACAGATAGTAAAGAAATTAAGAAAAAAAATATGACTTTTTTTAGAAGATTCACTTGCATAATGTTTCAAATAATCGTAGTTTTGCACCGCAATTAAGGAAAACATTTCCAGAAAAACAAGTTGTTTTTGTATGTTATCAATTTCTTAAAAGCCAACGATTCCGTAGCTCAGCTGGTAGAGCAATACACTTTTAATGTATGGGTCCTGGGTTCGAATCCCAGCGGGATCACAAGAGAAAAGAGAGACACCAATGTCCATTGGTGTTTTTTTATCCCCTAACAATTAGTGCTTATCTATAGTTAATTATTAAATACGGCACTAAGCATACGAAAAGAGTGGTTTATCTCAAATAACATTCAGTTCAAACATTTTATTGACCGATTCCGTAGCTCAGCTGGTAGAGCAATACACTTTTAATGTATGGGTCCTGGGTTCGAATCCCAGCGGGATCACAAAA
>JBMLRK010000071.1:0-1644 GCA_049241065.1 Spirosomataceae bacterium | reverse complement strand
TTTTAGCTTCTGTACCCATTCGTCAATCCGTTGGTAATCAGATGGATGTTCGTTGCCTACCCAACGAACACTTGCGACTCTGTTAGATAGACTCTGATGTACCACATCCCTCCTGCCTGCCACATCCGTGATGACTGTTCCGTGTCCATAATGGTTTAACAATGCCAGTGCTTCCTGCCATGCAACGGGATTTTTAAACCAATCTTCATGACGAAATTCTACCGCAATTCGGAGGGAAGAAGGCAAATTAGCCAAGTATTTTTCTAGTACTTTTAGCTGTCGAGGGCTAAAATACGGAGCTAATTGCAAAAATGGCATTCCTAATTTCTCTTCTAAAGATAAGATTTGAGTACAGAACAATTCTGTTAACGCTTCTGTGTTTTGAAGTAATTTATCATGGGAAATCACTTGAGGAAATTTCGGACAAAAAGTGAATCCTGCTGCCGATTCGGCTTTCCAACGCTGAATAGTTTCTTCATTCGGAATTTGGTAATGGGTTACATTCAGCTCAATCGTATTGAATTGTTTGGCATAAAGCGACAAATAATCAAGCGTTTTTGCCGAATGCGGGTATATTTTCCCATTCCAGTCTTTATTAGCCCAAACGGGACAGCCTACATGTACTTTAGGTTCTTGGGTAGAAACATTACTCCATACTTTTTCATTAAAAGCATTATCTGCTTGCAAAGAAAAGTTTACTTTATTTACTTCTTCTATGGTCAGTTTTCCGAAATCCATTTTTTTGTGTGTATCTCAACAGGTAAAAACCCATTAACGCTTTTTATCTTTAAAGATAACAAAAATTGTCATGCCCTTGTTTATAGCCTCATAAACATCCTTTTCTTTGATTTGTAGAAAGGTAAAGGATTTACTTTATCACATACTGAAACGGGTTAAAACTAAGAACCAAAGAAATGCCAAAAGCCAGCCATAGACTTTCTTGCATACCGAAACGGGTTAAAACCCGTTTACCCTTTTAAACAAAAAAGCTCTTCCAAAACATTTGTCTTGAAAGAGCTTTTTGAATATTGTGTTAAAAGTTTTTGTCGTAAGTTAATAAACTCAGTACTCAAAACTCAACACTTATACGTGAAATTACATCATTCCACCCATTCCGCCACCACCGTGAGCGTGTGGAGCTTCTTGAGATGGTTTGTCAGCAATAACACATTCAGTAGTCAATAATAAACCTGCGATAGAAGCAGCGTTTTCTAATGCTAAACGAGTTACTTTAGTTGGGTCAATGATACCCGCAGCTAACATATTTTCGTATTTGTCTTCACGAGCGTTATAACCGAAGTCACCTTCACCCGCTTTAACAGCGTTAACTACTACTGAACCTTCACCACCTGCGTTAGCAACGATTGTTCTCAAAGGAGACTCAATTGCTTGACGGATAATGTTGATACCAGTTGTTTGATCTTCGTTGTCACCAGTTAAACCGTCTAATGCTTTGATAGCACGGATTAAAGCAACACCACCACCAGCTACGATACCTTCTTCAACAGCGGCACGTGTAGCGTGAAGAGCATCGTCAACACGGTCTTTCTTTTCTTTCATTTCTACTTCAGTAGCAGCACCGATGTAAAGAATAGCAACACCACCTGACAATTTAGCCAAACGTTCTTGCAATTTCTCACGGTC
>JBMLRK010000070.1:0-13483 GCA_049241065.1 Spirosomataceae bacterium | reverse complement strand
AATGATGACATTTGTCTAACATTGTTGTGAAACATACAGTTTATCTTCACCTATGTTTTTTAAATTGATATAATTATTTTATGAAAAACAATATAAAAATATCGGTGCTGATGGCAGTATATAACACCGATTTTTTCTTGATTAAAAGAGCGATTGACTCGGTGTTAAACCAAACCTTTCAGAATTTTGAATTAATCGTTATTGACGACGGTAGCAATAACGCTACAGAAAGTCAACTGCTGCATTATGCCCAAGAACACGAAGACAGAATCGTGTACATCCGTCATAAAAACTGTGGACAATCGAAATCAATTAATCGAGGACTGTTGAATAGTTCTGGCGATTTCATTACCATTTTAGATGCCGACGACGAATATCAACCGAATCACTTGATGGCTTGTTTAGAGGAAATGAGTATTACCGACCTAATTGCCTCTACTCCCCAAACCGTGGTAGATAGCGAAGAGGACTATTTCGTACCCGACAAATACGACCCTAGTCAGTTAATTCACGTGGATGACTGTATTTTGTTCGCAACCTTATTCGGCAAACGAGAAGTTTTTGTGGCCTTTCCCTTTCAAGATGCTTATGCGGCAGATGCTCATTTCTATGAAACGGCCTCGTTAACCTACCGAGTAAAAAAAGTAGATTTGAGAACTTATATTTACTACCGAAACATTCCAACGAGTATTTGTTCTGTTAAGAAAAAAGAACATTCACCCTCCCTTAATTAACCAGATGCCCACTCCTTCTTTGCAAAAACAGCTTATTTTTGCTTGCCAACTTACAGGTATTTTCGATGTCAATCGCCAAACAACCCTCCAACACGACGATTTTTCTTTGGTGAAAGATTGGGCAGATTCCATTGCACAGCAAGGTTTGCAGGGGATTCTTTTTCACAATAATTTCTCAGAAACAACTTGTGCGACCTACCAAAACGAACATCTTATCTTTGTCAAAGTTGAGCATGATACTCAGTATAATCCCAACGTATTTCGCTACCTAGTCTATCGAGATTTTCTACAAAAACAGGCGAACCATCCCTTTGAAAGCATTTTCCTGACCGATGTATCGGACGTGGTGCTTCTTCAAAACCCATTCCAACAATCGCTTTTTTGTGAAAACAAACAGCACCTATTTTGCGGTGACGAAGCCACTACGCTCAATAACGAATGGATGCAAGAGCATTCTACCCATTTACGCAGTAAAATAGCCGATTATGCCAACTATGAAGAAACTTTTAGAGAAGCAACCCTATTGAATTGTGGGATTGTAGGAGGACATTTTGAAATCATGCAAGCCTTTATTAATCAACTAGCAGGCATTCATCAACAGCATAATCACGATAATCGAACGGCTTATACAGGCGATATGGGAGCATTCAACTACCTAGTCAACACCCAATTTCAAGACCGATTCTTTCACGGCACACCCATCAACACCCTTTTCAAAGGCTACGAATCCGATAGAAAAGACTGTTGGTTTAGGCATAAGTGAGTGGGGGGGTTAGGTTGTCTGCAAGACACAGACAACGGCATAAGACCAGCCTTATTGTTTAGGCTTCATAAATATCTTTTCATCTATTGGTTCGTTGAGTTTTACTTGGTCGATTGTGTACCAATCTGAATGAGGAGTAATTGGTGCTTCTTTCATGAATCGAAAATCAGTAATAGTTTTTTGTACTTCGTGAGGTAACATTACCTTTCCTATTTTCTTGTAGGATGAGAAATCTAACTGAATATTCTTGTGAATGGCTTTTGATAAAAGTGAGGTTCGTTTATCAAAAAAATAACGAGCGGTATCGCCTGTATTTGAAACCATATCTACCTCTGAAACATCATCAATACTCATTTTTGAATCTCCCTTATAAACAGCTTTGTAACCTTTTGCTTCATAATCAAGGAAATTCCAAGGCATTTGGATTTGCCAATCAAAAAAATGGAAGTGAAAATAATGATTTATTCCATCTTCAATATCGGCAATTTGCCTACGACCCAACCCAAGACGAGAATCACACTTACTACCGTTTGTTTGTACATAAACTTTAGAGCTATCATTTTTAAATAATAGTCCAATATCTAAGGTATCTCTCGACTTAAGTTCAATTCTTTGAGGATTAATAACAGACCAACATTTCCCCTCGAAGAAGGATGTTATATTCGGTGTTCCTGTGCTTATACTCTCATATCTAATACCTCTTTCTCGAAGAAGCGACACCTTTTCTAATAAATCGTAGTCTTTCTTATCTTGATGCCTAATAATTTGCAAAGTCTTTATCCTCTCCCACTCCTTAGCCCCGCCAATGGCTCTGAGGTATTTTTTAATGATTTTGTCTGAGCCATCGTCTGTGGCAAGAATTGAGAAATGTGAGAATAGAAGGGTGATAATGAGTAGCTTTTTCATGTTTTTTTATAGGAGAGCAGATTTTGTAAAGTACTTGATTTTAACTAGTTACTGTTTAGGTTTCATAAATATCTTTTCATCTATTGGTTCGTTGAATTTTACTTGGTCGATTGTGTACCAGTAGAGATAAGGAACTCGTTTACCTGCTAGACGAGATTTGTAATCTCGTCCTATTTGGCTACTGATTTTTAATCAGTAGAAGGTAAAGTTTGATGTTAACCATACAGGCACAAAGCCCTAACGTACTAGTCCTTTGTGCCTGTTTTGGGTTACTACAATGAGATATTATTAGTTATCTCCACACGTTTTCAATATTTTCTCTACCGCTTTTACGTCCGTAATGGTCTTTTCGCCTCCCCATGTGCTATAAATATAGGTTGTAATTTCGGCAACGTCTAGGGCTTGTAATTGCGTGTTGGCTGGCATTGGCTGATGGTATTGTTTGCCATTTACCGTAATGGTATCTTGCAAACCGTTTCGCATTGCACAGATGATTAAATTCTTATTTTTTGCTAAAAAATCTGACCCTTCAATTGGCGGGTACAGTCCTGCTAGTCCTTTTCCATCTAGTTGGTGGCAGTTAGCACAATGCGTTTTGTACAACGCTTGTCCGTCAATGACATATTGCTTGTACTTCATTTCTTCTGCATTGGTGCAAGCACTCAGTAGTGATACTACAACCACCGTAAAACACAGGAATAATCCAATAAAAGAGCCTTTTTTCATCTTATTTTTTACCTAATAATACTTCCATATCTGCTAACAATTCATCCACTTTGGCGGGTACTGTTCCGTCATAAATTCCTCGGATATGACGATTTTCATCTACCAAAATAAATGCACCACTGTGTACTACTCCCCCAGGTTGGGTTTTATCTTCGGTAGCCGTTACCATATACGACTTCTGCCCGATGGCATAAATCTTTTGTTTGTCGCCCGTTACCATCAACCATTTTTTAGAATCTACGCCCAAATTATGAGCAAATTCCTTCAAGACCGCAGGCGTGTCATGGCGTGGGTCAATGCTGTGCGATAGTAAAATGACTTTGGGATTGTCTTTATATTTTTCATAAATCCGCAGCATTTGCGTTTTCATTTTCGGACAAATCGTAGGACAAGTCGTAAAGAAAAAATCAGCTACGTAGATTTTACCAGCCACATCTTTTTGGGTCACTTCTACTGAATCTTGACTCGTAAAAGAAAAGTCGGGTATTTGATGATAAATCGTATCTACCACCTCTTTCCCATTTACGGTTTTAGTTGAAACCTCTTTTTCACCCAAATAAGGCAATTCTTTCGGAGCATTACTGCAAGCACTAGCCCATAGTACGAATGCCATCAATCCCCATGCACTCAGTTGCTTCACCATTGTTGTCATTGTATTACCTTCTTTTCAAGAAAGCCGTAGCCTCTTCAATACTTTTATTTGTTACTTCTTTAACCAACGAAATACGTATTTTTTCGTTTTCTAAGTACTTCACAACGGTCGAATCGTTTTTACCCTTTACCAATTCTGGACGGTATTCTTCCATCCAAACAGACATTTTCACATCTGCCGAATCCAGAGCGGCACTAAGTGCCATAATTTTAGCCGAATCGTTTGACGAAGAAACCTTCAAGGCACTATCCAAAGAGCTTTTTAAGGTCATTACGGTATCCATTTTAGGCATTACCTCATCATGAACAGCCATTACTTCATCTATCAATTGTTTCTGTTTATCTTCCTGTTTTGAACCCGAAGACGAACACGATACCCCAATCATACTAGAGCAAAGAAAAACAAGTAACCAATTTTTTTTCATCATGATTTTCAATATTTTCTGTAAAACAAACCTTAATGAGCCAGTGCTTCTTCAATCAATTCACGAGCATTTTCTACCACGGCATTCGACGGATTTTGTCCACCAATCATTTGAGCAATTTCCATGATTCGTTCGTCGGTAGTTAGTTTTCTAATGCGTGAGACCGTTTTTTCTGCTGAATTATCTTTATATACAAAGTAATGTTCAGAACCTTTTGCCGCAATCTGATGCAAATGCGTAATGGCAATAATCTGGTGATTCTTACCCATTTCTCGCATCATGTTACCCACTTTAATAGATACTTCGCCCGAAATACCCGTATCAATTTCATCAAAAATGATGGTTGGCAAGGCTCTTTTATTCGCCAAAATGTACTTAATTGCCAACATCAAACGGCTAAATTCACCTCCAGAAGCCACATTTTTTAAGGGCTGGGGTTTCATTCCCTTATTAGCAGAAAACAATAGTTTCACCACATCCGTTCCCGTAGGACTCGCCTTAATTGACTCGTGGTCAATTTTTAAGGTAGCATTGGGCATTCCCAAATCTAATAGCAAGGTCGCAATCTGTTTTTCAATAATTGGTAGCACCGCCAAACGAGCTTTCGATAAGGCAGTTGCACTTTTCGCTAAGGCTTGTTCTGCTTTTTGCAAGACCGCTCTTGCTTTTTCTAAAGCCTCATCAAGGTTCTGCACGCCAGATACTTTTTTCTGCAACTCCTCTTGAATTGATAACAAATCTGCATCCGTTTTGACTTGATGTTTTTGTAATAAATTATAAAAAACATCCACTCGTTGTTGTAATACGGCTATCTTCTCATTGTCTAACTCAACACTTTCCGCTTCTGTTTCAACTTCGTTCGTAATATCTTTTAACTCGATTAAACAACTCTCCAAACGCTCGGTCAATTGTTCAAAAGCTCCATTATACTGACGAATAGCCCCCATGTTTGCCAGCGCATTTCCTAGCAAAGCAATAATCGACTGTTCAGACTCTTGTAATACATTAGCCGTCAAAGCCAATTTAGACTTGACTTCTTCGGCATTATCAAGCATCATCAACTCCGCCTCTAGGGTTTCAAGTTCGCCTTTTTTAATCTTTGCTTTCTTGAGTTCTTCTAACAAAAAGGAATTATAATCAAACTCTTTACTACTCGTTGAAGCCTCGCTTATTAGCTTATCCACAGCCACTTGTGCCTTATGGTAGCGAGCGTAATCACTTGCATATTGCTCAAGAAGTTGGTCGTTCAGAGCGAAGGTATCTACAATTTGTAATTGAAAATCATTTTCACCCAACAGCAGATTATCATGTTGTGAATGCACATCCATCAACTGCGAAGCAATTCTTCTCAAGGACTCCAGATTCACGGGAGTATCGTTCACAAAAGCCCTTGTTTTTCCTTGTGGAGAAATTTCACGTCTGATGATACACGTTTCTTCATAATCCAGCTCTTCTTCCTCAAACAAGTGTTTAATCAAATAGCCAGAAATAGCAAATTCACCCTCAATTACACACTTTTCGTCTGGCTCAAAAAGCGTTCTAGTGTCGGCACGGTTACCCAAAAGTAAACCAATAGCACCAAGCATAATGGACTTTCCAGCACCCGTTTCGCCCGTAATAATATTAAGACCTTTATGGGGGCAAAGTTCCAGTTGCTTAATGAGAGCGTAGTTCTTAATTTTTAAACGTGTTAGCATTTTTTGTCTGGAGTTCGGGTGGTTTTCTTACCAAAGCGATATTTTACAAAAATACTGATTATGCCTATTTCTATGAAAAATCAGCAAACGATTCAAATTTGCGGAAGCCAAGAAGAATAATCAAGCCTTAAATCGGTAGCAAGTTAAGGTTTTCTTCTTGAATATTTAAAACCTATAAAAATTTACCAGAAAAGAATCGCAAACAATATACTGATTATCAATAACTTACAAATTGATTTTTTAAAACATAATCCCTATTTAATAATTAGTTTTTGCTCTTTGACGTTCAAGATTTACCTTTACGAAACTTTTTACCAATTTATAATTAACGACACGAAAAATGAGTGTACTAGTTAACAAAAACTCAAAAGTAATCGTACAAGGCTTTACGGGTTCGGAAGGTACTTTCCATGCTCAGCAAATGATAGAATACGGCACAAATGTCGTAGGTGGTGTAACTCCAGGAAAAGGTGGTTCAACACACCTTGATCGTCCTGTATTTAATACTGTAATTGAAGCAGTACAACAAGCAGGAGCGGATACATCAATCATTTTTGTACCACCAGCTTTTGCTGCTGATGCTATCATGGAATCTGCTGACGCAGGAATTAAAGTGATCATTTGTATCACAGAAGGTATTCCTACAAAAGATATGATCTATGCGAAGGAGTACGTTAAAACTAAGAACGTTCGTTTAATCGGACCAAACTGTCCAGGTGTAATGACTGCTGGTGAGTGTAAAGTAGGTATCATGCCTGCATTTATCTTCACTAAAGGTAAAATCGGTATCGTTTCTAAATCAGGTACATTGACGTACGAAGCGGTAGATCAATTAACAAAAGCTGGTTTAGGACAAACAACAGCAATCGGTATCGGTGGTGATCCAATCATTGGAACAACTACAAAAGAAGCGGTTGAAATGTTAATGGATGATCCTGAAACAGAAGGTATCGTTATGATTGGCGAAATCGGTGGTGGAATGGAAGCTGAGGCTGCTCGTTGGATTAAAGCAACTGGTAACAAAAAACCAGTAGTTGGATTCATCGCTGGTCAAACTGCTCCAAAAGGTCGTCGTATGGGTCACGCTGGTGCTATCATCGGTGGTGCAGACGATACGGCTGCTGCTAAAATGGCAATCATGAGAGAATGTGGAATTTTCGTTGTTGATTCTCCAGCAAATATCGGTGAAACGATGTTAGTTGCTCTTGGATTGAAATAAATGTATTGAGCTTTGGCAATTGACATTAGTCGGTGTAATTTTGTATTCTAAAACCATCGCTAATTGTTGAAAGCTATCGAAAAATATATCGAATATCCAGAACCTGTGAATTCGCTGACGACCAGTCAAGCAATTCACAGGTTTTTTATTGCCTTTTCGCAACCCTTCTTGGGCATACTCCTCTGGATGCTTGCTTTGGGTTTCGTCCCTGCAACCTCTACCGCTGTTCAGGCAAAAGGGATTGGCCCACAAGATGCCTTCTACCTAGTTCACGATTATCGTGATGACTGGCAAGTTTTTGACGAACGCTACAATGCCTATGTACCTTACGTACATGAGGTACATAAGGGCTACAGTTCATATAGCCTATTTTTTGATATTGAGAATTACAAAAGTTACAAGCTACTGTATTACTCTCCCAAAGAAAATTACCTTTTTATTGATGCGACCTTACAACGTAAATTACCCGTTGATTCTTGGGTAGTGATTGATGTTGATAGTCTCCAACGAGTTTATCATAAAACAGCATTCTTTTTAACCTTTTATGGCTCAAATACAGGTATCGAAAATCTTTCTGTTCAGGTTGGCAACAAGATTCCAGACCTCAAAAATGACATTGAATTATCAGATTCATTATTAACGGTTGTACCCCGAACATTAAGTCCTTTCCAGAATTTTTTAGCCTTATGTCTGCTATTTTTAGGATGTCTGTACGCCATCCTTTACAATTATCAGCCAAAAGAATTCAGCCGTTATTATAGCCTTCGAGAATTATTGACGGTAGGCGTACGAGACGATTCGCTCGGTGTAAATAAGCCTTTTTATTTAGCCAATTTTATTTTTGTGGTCGTGTTAAGTTTCACAATGGCCTATATTTTAGAGTTAATTCAACACGAAGAAACGGATATTTTTGCCCTCAGTTCCATCCTCCAAGAAGAAGAATCACTCTTGTCTTTTATCTCAAATTTCTTTGAAATTGCGGTCATTGTATTCATTTTTCTGCTTCTAAAATATATCGCTCTTATTGTGTTAACAAACCTTTATCGTTTGGATAATATTGTTAACATACATTTTTTTAAGGTGATTCAGGCTTCAAGCATCTTTTTCCTTGGACTAGCGATATTCCTAACATTTTCGATTTTTTCTTATCCAGAAATCATCAAAAATGCAGAAAAATATCTCTTTATTCCTATTTCTTTATTCTTTATTTTACGATTACTGCTTATTTACTTTACCATAAATAAGATGACAGTACTCAAAAGATTCTATTTATTTTCCTATCTTTGCATTGTTGAACTGATACCATTAGTTGCTGGCATTAGGTTTGCACTGTAATAATTGAAGAGTACCCTATATATAAAAGTAATCCAACATTTTAAGTTTAATTGCATTGAGCATGAGCGAAACAACTGTAACCGCACATCCAGACAGATTAACGAAGGTTTCTAGTATTTTAGTGACACAAGTAAAACCAACTGACGAAAAATCTCCCTATTTCGAGTTGGAAAGAAGATACAATATTAAAGTGGATTTTCGCCCGTTTATCGAAGTACAAGGCGTATCATTCAAGGATTTTCGTAAGCAGAAAATAAATATTCTAGATCATACCGCCATTATTTTTACCAGTAAAAATGCGGTAGATCATTTCTTTCGTATCTGTAAGGAAGCAAGAATTGAAGTACCTGTAGATATGAAGTACTTTTGTATCACTGAACAAACAGCGAACTACCTACAAAAATACATCGTTATCCGTAAACGTAAAATTTTCACAGGACAACGTACTGCTGCCGAATTAATCGAACTTATCAAAAAGCATAAAACAGAAAAATTCTTGTTCCCATGCTCTGATAAACGCCGTACGGATATTCCAGAATTTATGGGTTCTAACGACTTACACCTTACTGAGGCCGTAATGTATGAAACCGTATCCTCTGATTTGTCTGATTTAGAAAATGTTTACTACGATATTATCGCCTTTTTTAGTCCTTCTGGTATTAAATCTTTGTTCGATAACTTCCCAGACTTCGAACAAAAAAACACCCGAATGGCAGCCTTCGGCCCTACAACAGCAAAAGCAGTTTTAGATGCATCGTTGATTTTGGATATTCAAGCTCCACTACCCAACGCACCATCAATGACAGGAGCCTTAGAGTTGTATGTTAAGAAAGCAAATGGTATTTAATTTCTAAAGAAGAAATTTCAAAGAGGTCTGTAAGTTTTTTGATACTTATAGGCCTCTTTTTATGTTTAATGAGCAACAAAATCAGGTAAACTAGCGTTTTAGAATACAAGTAGTTACTTTTTTATGTTTTTATGAAAAATGTTAGTTAGATTTGAATACAACGAACGTCAACTAGCTGAATAAAAACTTAGGCACGCTCCATATAGATAAGTGTTCCATCGAAAAAAACATGTTGACAATACAGGCAAATAAAAACTGAAAGAATTCAGATGAAAAAATATTTCCATTTTTTACTCCTTTTTATCGTCAGTATTAGTGCATTACCTGCATTTTCTCAACAAGATGCACAGTTTAGCCAGTATATGTACAATCCTCTGTATTTTAACCCCGCTTCGGCAGGGTTAGACGGTGTGGCACGTTTTCAACTACACTATCGAA
The DNA here is from genome assembly GCA_049241065.1 of Spirosomataceae bacterium. Lineage (GTDB taxonomy): Bacteria > Bacteroidota > Bacteroidia > Cytophagales > Spirosomataceae > JALRIJ01. The sequence continues at coordinate 3,742 of JBMLRK010000070.1, read as the reverse complement.
ATCAATGGACGGGTTATCAAACGACATCCGATGGAAGTGGTTCGTTAGGAACTCAATTATTTACGGCATCAATGCCGCTAAAAGGGCTTAATAGTGGTTTAGGAATTGCTTTTACGAACGATAAGAGTCCATCTGGTGCTGGTTATCAAGACATACAGTTGTCTTATTCGTATCAAGCCCACATTGCCGATGCTATCCTTTCTATAGGTGTTCGTGGAGGTCTTCATACAGAATCTTTTGACACTCGATTTCGTCCAAGAGAACCAGGAGACCCCATTGTGGATGGCTTATCTACAAAAATTAACGAAACACATCCAGATTTTGCATTAGGCATTCAATATCAAGCAAGTAACTACTATTTCGGAGCGGCATATAACCACCTCAATAAACCAAATTACACTTTTGGTTATGCAAAAGCTAGTAATATCGCTCAACCAACGTTATATTTGAATGCTGGCTATCACTATTATGTTACCAACGAGGTAGAATTAACCCCAATGGCATTATATAGAACAGACTTTACTCAAAACAGTTTACAAGCAACACTCAATGGTACTTATCTTGATAAGTATTTTATTGGTGGGGGGTATCGCCTTAATGATGCGGCTATTATTTTGTTGGGAATGCACTTCTTGCCAAATAATGCACTCCGATTAAGTTATTCATTAGACTTAACCACGAATGCCCTAACGGCTAAGTCTCCAACTTCACATGAGTTGTTATTGAGTTACTCAATCCCTGCTCCAAAACTATTTGGAGGGAAGAAAACACCTGTAAGAACACCAAGATTTAGAAGATAGTCCGTTTTTTTTTAGGGGAAAACTAAGGCTTTTCAAGAATATACTAGCTATTAGAAAATATAAGTTCACATTTGGAGTTAAGAAGATAAGTAAATCCACTCAATATAAGAATTTGGCTTATTTATTGTACGATACAATTCACTTGAGCTTTTGAGGTCAAGCGAAAAAAAATAGTAACTTTGTCTTTATATTACTAAGTGTGTGAGGGCTTTTATTAATTTTAACAAAAATTAACATTCTAGGAAAGGCTCACAATTTTAGCGAATTAACGACGTTATTAACACATAAAAATCTAACTAATACTAAATCAGGACAAGGAAAAGAGCATTTCTTTGTAGCCACATAATAACAATTAAAATGTATTCTCAGATGAATTACAGTTCAATTTTCAGGAAAACGTTGCTTTTACTTTTGGTGTCTGTTCCTGTTTTGTTCTTAGATAGTTGTAGCTCTTCTAGCGGCGGAAGTAAGTCCAAAGGGAAAACAACTAGCAGTAAGAGTAAAAGCAAAGGAAGAGGCGAAGTTGCCTCTAAAGGTAGAAGCTCATCTAAAGGCAAAAATACTCGCAAAAAAGAGGATATTGGTATGATTAATGGTGAGGTAGGTGCTACTGCTCGTAAAGGCTGGAAGCAAACGACTCCACTAGGAATGGTATTAATCCCTTCTGGTTCATTTATGATGGGACAAGCAGATGAAGATGTTACTTCATCGTCTGTAAGTTTCAATAAAAGAGTCACCGTTGCTCAGTTTTTCATGGATGATACCGAAATCACCAATAACGAATATCGTCAATTTACAAACGTAATGATGACGGATTCGATTGCTGTATTAGGTGAAGAAAAAATCATTTCTGAACTCTACCCAGATACAACAGTTTGGAGTAAAGACTTCTCGTATCACAATGGTGATCCAATGACAGAATATTACTTCTCAAGTCCTGCATTCGATATGTATCCAGTAGTAGGTGTTAGCTGGAGAGCAGCTAAATATTTCTGCGACTGGCGTACAAAAGCCTTGAATGATTTCCGCACAACAGAAGGAATGTACATTTCACCTCGTTTCCGTTTACCTTCGGAAGCTGAATGGGAATGGGCAGCTCGTGGTGGAAAAGCTTCAGCAAAATATCCTTGGGGTAACCCGTATGTAGCCAATGGAAAAGGTTGTTTATTAGCTAATTTTAAGCCACATAGAGGTAATTATGATGCCGATGGCTATGCTTATACTGGCCCAGCAAATGCGTTCAACCCGAACGACTATGGCTTATACAACATGGCAGGAAACGTAGCTGAATGGTGTGAAGATGCTTATGCAGACAACTCTGTTGCTATCACTTGGGATTTAAACACCTTGAATTCGGACAAAGATGAACCAAGAAAAGTAATTCGTGGTGGTTCATGGAAAGACGTTGCATTCTACTTGGAAACAGGTACTCGTGCGTATGAATACGAAGACAAAAAACGCTCATATATTGGCTTCCGCTGTGCAATGAACCACTTAGGTCGTTCTTCAGGAAGAGAATTTAGATAAAAAATTCTGTAAAAGCGAGTAAACTTTAGCGTGATACCTTCTGTTTACTCGCTTCTTTTGTATAAAATCTGTCTAAAAAAATACCAAATCTTTTAATTCAACAATGGAAAAAATAGTAAACGTTATCGCCAGTTTCGCAGCAGCAGTAGTAATTGTAGGTGCTTTATTCAAAATCTTACACTGGACAGGAGCAAATGAAGCTCTAATGATCGGTATGTTCGTAGAAGCATTTATCTTTATTCTTTATGGGGTTCTTTATTTGGTATCAAAACCAGAAAAGTCGTATGACTGGGAAAAAGTATATCCTGAATTATCGAAAAATTACCAAGGAGAGCCAATCCAAAGAACAGCTTCTGGTCCATCGTCAACAGGTGCTGGAATGGGTTTAGCTGCTAAAATGGACGAAATGTTTGCTTCAACGAAAGTATCTCCAGATGTATTTGATAACTTGACGAAAGGAATGAAAGCCCTTACAGACAATGTATCAAAAATGACTGACCTTACAGATGCTTCTGTAGCTACTAGCGACTATGCTAAAAATGTAAAAGCAGCATCTAACTCATTGAACGATATGAGCAAATCATATAGCTCAACCATTGGTGCTTTAACAGATATGTCTGCAGCTTCTCAAGGTGCAAAAGAATACCAAGCTCAATTCCAAAAAGTAACGCAAAGCATGGGTGCTTTGAACGCTGTATATGAATTGGAATTACAAGACACAAACAAGCATTTGAAAGCAATGAACTCTTTCTACGGTAACTTAACTGTTGCCATGGAAAACATGTCAGAAACTTCTAAAGATACGCAACAGTTTAAGCAAGAATTAGCAAAATTGAATAGTAACATCGCTTCATTGAACAATGTTTATGGAAGTATGTTGTCAGCAATGAAAGGGAACTAATTGACAAATATTATCTATCTTACAAAATTTAAGAACAGATATTATTGAATAAAACTTAAACTATAATTCTTTAAGAGTATAAAAAAATGGCAGGTTTAAAAGAGACGCCTCGGCAGAAGATGATCGGGATGATGTACTTGGTTCTCACCGCTTTGCTTGCATTGCAAGTGAGTGATGCCTTGTTACAGAAGTTCGTATTGTTGAATAACAGTTTAGAAACAGCAAATCAGTCTTCGACTGAAAAAAATAAAGGACTAGAAAAAGGAATCTCTGAGCGTATCAAAGATTTACCGAACCCTGGTGCCTACGCAGAAATTATCAAGAAAGCAGCCGCTGTGCGTAGTTTAGCAGATGGTATGGTTTCTGAAATTGATGCAGTAAAAAGTAAAGTAATTGACGGCAGTGGTGGTTACGATGCAGAAACAGGACAATTGAAGGATATCAAAAATACCGAAATTGTTCACCAAATTATGATTGGAGCGAATAAAAATGGAGAGGCGTATAAATTAGTTGG
>JBMLRK010000069.1:3246-11407 GCA_049241065.1 Spirosomataceae bacterium | reverse complement strand
GGCTTAAAAAAGGCTTCAAATTCTATTTCAGTTGAGGCTATTTCAGGAAGAATGCCATTGAACATTTTGAAATTAGCAATCCCGATAGGCTCTTGCGTACTCAACTCCATTTCAAAATACGAAATTGGCTCATCCGACTCGCTAGGGTAGAGTAAATCCTTCGTTAAAGCAGTTATTTGCTCTTTCAGAGAAATACTTTCTTTTTCTAGTGACTCAGTAGGGGTGTTTGTAGTCATAAGTTTGTTTTCGAGTAATAAAAGGTGAAATTTTCTTGAAATTAGAAAAACTTTACATATTATTGTGTCATTTCTATCGAAAATTAGAATTTAATACAGAACTTAATCATTTAAACGAATAAAAAAATGTTAGAACAATTGATGGGTCTAATCAAAGACCATTCTCAAGATGCAATCGTAAATAACCCTGCAATTCCAAACGAGCATAACAACGATGCAATGCAGACGATCTTAGGTGCTATCACAGGTGGTATGCAACAACAAGCTCAAGGTGGTGGATTAGCTGGTTTAGCAGGCCTATTAGGCGGTCAGGCTGGAACAAATGGTTCTGGTTTAATGTCTAACCCAATCGTTGCAGGAATTGCTCAACAAGCTGTATCTGGATTGATGGCTAAATTTGGTTTACAAAACAGTGCTGCTGCTGGTATCGTTAATCAAATTCTACCAAGTGTTATGGGTTCAATGATTAGTCAAACAAATGACCCTAATAACTCTGCTTTCAATATGTCTGACATCATGGGTGTTATGGCTGACGGAAAAGTAGATATGAACGACGTGATGAATATCGCAGGTAAATTCATGGGTGGCGGAAATGCTGCTGGTGGTTTAGGTGGTATGTTAGGCGGACTTTTCGGAGGAAAATAAGGATTAACAATCCATGTTATATAAAAAAAGGAGATGTCTTTCGGCATCTCCTTTTTCATGTTAAGCACTCGTTGATAAATAGTTTATGATATTAATTGTCTTAAGATATGGCATAAACTATTAGATAATAGTGATTTGTCGAAATCTTTGAACATTAAACTTTAAACTGACGACTACTTATTTACTTTCTTTTCCGATAAGATCAATGTCAGCCATTGTGCTATCTTTCAAGTTCAAGCTTCCACGTTCTTTACGAACAATTCTTGAATATAAACCTACTTCTTGACTGAACAAGAATGTAAAGAATAATTTCGTGAACGAGGTATGATATTTTAAATGATCATAAAACTCTGGAGCAGCAGCCTTTAATTTTGGTAAGTTATTCCAAGGCACAGAAGGCATATCGTGGTGTTCGTTATGGAAACCAACGTTCATATTGATTCCATTTAAGCTACCATAGTACGAAAACGTTTCTTGATCTTTATCTAAAACTAAATAGTGTTCTTGAATCCATCTTGCTCCAAGTGGGTGTAAACCTACTGAGAACATAAAGCTTGCTCCTAAATAACCCAAAGCAGCCCATCCCATTGTGTAAACAATTAAGGCATCAAATCCGATTTGGAATATAATGTTTGCCATTACATAACGGTCAATCACGGCTAATTCGATACAACGAAGCGTTCTGACTGCTTGGAAGAAAGGAAATAGCAATAACCAAATCGCTTTCCCGATAAAATAGTTATTAATTAATTTCGCTTCCCAGAAATCAGGTAAGTCGGCATCTAATTCGTGAACTCCCTGATAAGCGTGGTGCTTTAAGTGATAGTTTTTGAATGAGATAGCTGTTGGTGCTAATGACGGAAAGTTGGCAATAATTCCTGCCAATACGTTCATCGAAGGTTTTTTGAAGACAAGATTATGAGCTGTTTCGTGAATACACACAAATAGGGTATGTGTAGGGAATGCTCCAATACACCAAGCAGCAGCTAAAATAACCCACCATGCTTGATCTTTCACTAAATACGCCATACCGATCTGTAAAGATACGCAAGCCAAAATCCAAACAAATGTCATCGGATTTTTGGTAATTAATTTCTTTACTTCTGGATGGGCTTTTAAAATTTCACGAGTACGAGTACGGTGTGGTTCTGTTCCTGTTACGTAGGTAAAATCCTGTTGATACGCCATTGGTTCTATAATTATGTTGTTTATGGTAAAAAACGTTGATGTATAACGCAAGTACTTTTCTGTAGCTGTTTCGATTAGGGTCTAACGCTTGTCTTAGAAAAATCCTTCAAATATACAGCTAACTATGGGTTTAATCAATTTGTTTGCGAATTAATACAATTTTGGGCAGTAAGGCAATGATAGATGTCATGCCGAACTATCATCTTTATTGTTTTCGTTCGTAATCGTAACACGCCTTCTCTAAGTAAAAAGCCCTCTTTCGGTAGAAAGGGGGCTTTTTACAATAACGTTGTCAGACGCTTAGTGATGTTAATGTGGCTAATAAGGGATTTAGCGTAACATTAAGGGAATTTCGGGAATTTACTAAAGTCTGGTTTTCTCTTTTCTAAGAACGCATTTTTACCTTCTTTCGCTTCGTCAGATAGATAATACAAAAGGGTCGCATTTCCAGCTAATTCTTGAATACCTGCTTGACCGTCTAATTCAGCATTGAAAGCTGATTTCAACATACGTAATGCCAAAGGACTTTTTTCTAACATTCTGAAACACCAATCTAGGGTTGTTTCTTCTAATTGCTCTAATGGAACAACTTTGTTAACCAATCCCATATCAAGAGCATCCTGAGCGTTATATTGGTCACACAAGAACCAAATCTCACGAGCCTTTTTCTGGCCTACCACTCTAGCAAGGTAAGATGCACCAAAACCACCATCAAACGAACCCACATTTGGTCCAGTTTGTCCAAAACGAGCATTCTCAGCAGCGATTGTTAAATCACATACTACGTGCAATACGTGTCCTCCACCAATTGCCCAACCCGCAACCATTGCTACGACAGGCTTAGGAATTGAACGAATTTGTTTTTGTAAGTCAAGTACGTTTAAGCGAGGAACTGCATCTGAACCAATGTATCCACCATGTCCACGAACAGACTGGTCTCCACCACTACAGAATGCTTTGCCACCTTCGCCAGTAAGGATAATTACACCGATTTTTTCATCATCACGACAAATATTCATCGCATCAATCATTTCTGTCACTGTAAGGGGAGTGAAAGCATTATGTTTGTGCGGGCGGTTGATTGAGATTTTAGCAATACCTGCTTCATGAAAAGTAAAGAGAATCTCTTGATATTCTTTAATGGTTTCCCAAGTCATAAAATTTGATTTTGTATTAGTTTATTCTTCATTGTATGTAACATCCCACGTGTGGTCAGCAAGAAGAAGGCAACTAGCCAAGAATCGGCTATATTTAAATGCTCTTCCCCACTCATGCGGAGCAACTAAGGAAAGTAGGTCTGTTCCATTTTCTTTTTCGTACAAATAATAGGTTTGATTGATGATAGGTTCAAACCCCATTGATGCTTCATATATTCGTTCTGAAATCTCTTTCCGTTGAGCAATGGCTGTCGCTTGTCGTGCCAACACTTCCATTTGTTCGTAAAGCTGATTCATTTGGCGATCGGTCTGTTGACGCATCGCAACAATTGAACGACCTTTAACCTTACCCATATCCTCAGGTTTTATTACTGCACCACCTGCCGTGTGTGCGTAAGGTAATAAACCTGGGTTTTCCGCAACTTTGTCTTTGTTGATTGGATTTACGAATGATTCGTTTGACATAACTTAAAAGAGAATTATGGAGCTTTTTTTAGAAAACTGAATAAGAACTACGGTTTGATTTTACAAACAATAGTAGTCAAATTTTCTCAAGCTGCGTGCTGTATATTCTCTTTGAACTTACGAAGTTATATCAATGTTTTCTTTTTAATAAAATTTTTACCACAAATTAACGTATAAACTGATTTATTTAGATGAAAACTGATGGAAGTCAATCAATTTTTGAAAATAACAGCGTATATAAAGAGAAAATCACCTTAGTAAATTAAAGAGGTGATCCTTTTTTGTAGGGATAAAAAAATAAAATAGTTGAATTGTGGCTCGATTTTTGATGCAAATTTAGTCGAAAAAGCTAATATAATTGACTAAACTCATCTAGATTAAGCGGGTGCTTTAATTTGTACACGATAGATGAAAAAAGTTGATTGTATAGTTAACCACTAACTAATTTTAAGGTACTCAACTTAATTTATTGATTTATAGTTCTTTAACTCTATATGCTTGTATAGTATTATCGGACTCTAAATTTTATATTTTATGGTATCTACATAGAGAATTATATAAATTTTTAGAGGGCGTTGAAATTTATCTACTGTCTTCAGATTTATGTATTCTACTTAAAAAGCTACACGCCATGTATATTCATTCTTTCGAAAAATTACCTATTCCAACGAGTCCTTACGAAGAAAAGGTAGTGCGTTTTTGTCAAGCTTGGATGGCTGGTCAAGATACCTTTCGAATACATACATCAGGTTCAACGGGAACACCAAAGCAGCTTTTACTCACTAGAAGTCAAATGATTGCGAGTGCAGAACTTACAGGAAAAACCTTTCAGCTATCACCTCAGAGTCATGCCTTAGTGTGCTTAAATATTGATTATATTGCTGGTATGATGATGTTGGTTCGAGCGATGGTGCTTGACTTACGTATAACCGTGATAGAACCAAAAGTGAATCCCCTTGCCGAAATAGATTCAGACACCCCAATAGATTTTGCTTCATTTGTTCCGCTTCAATTACAGAGTATGTTATTAGACACAAACTGTGTAGAACGGCTCAACCGTATGAAAGCCCTTTTGGTTGGAGGTGCTGCGGTTGGTGATGTCTTAGCTGCCCAAATCAAAGCAAAACTTCAAGTTCCTGTTTATAGCACGTACGGAATGACGGAAACCGTGTCGCATATTGCTATTCGTTTGCTCAATGAAGCAGCAGATGAGGCGATTTTTAGCGTCTTAGACGGTGTTACCATTGGCGTAGATCAACGACAATGCTTAACTATCAATTCAGCGGTTACTAACTTTGAGACCATTCAAACGAATGATATAGTAAGTGTTTTATCATCTAATTCTTTTCGTCTAGTGGGTCGAATTGATAACATAATCAATAGTGGAGGGGTGAAAGTACAACTTGAGAAAGTTGAAAAGGTATTTATGGAAATGGTGGGGCAAACAAGCGTTGCTTTTTCCCGTGCATTTGCCTATGGTGTAACAGATGAACAATTAGGTCAGCGTTTGGTGATGCTTTTGGAAAAGCCTTTAGAGATTACTGAAAATGGGTTTGAAGAAATTTCAAAAGACCAATCTGAACTTGTTTTGCTGTGTGAAAAAATGAAAAAAGTCCTGTCTAAATACGAAATTCCAAAGCAGTTTTATGCAGTTTCTAGCTTTTTAGAAACGCCAACAGGAAAAATTGATAAAATTGCTACTATAAAAAGACTAAATTTGTAAAAAAATAGGACTTATATCGTATGCAACCGACTACATTGATGTCATTAGACATAAAATTTGAAACAGCAGACATCATTCCAGCTCCCTTTTCACATCAAATTGTGATTAAAGCTGAACTAGATAAACCCCAATTGCCTTTATCGTTCGAGATTCTTTATACGTACCGTGATGACTTGTCGGAGGAGGAAATTTTGGAGGAAGGATTTACTTCAAATGATAATTTTACCTGGAAGGGACAACTAGATAATTCTTGGAAAGAATCCATTTTACAATTGGTTGCACAAACTCCTGATAAATTTAGCAGCAAAGCCTTAGAAGAAGAAAGTAACTTTTTGGAAGTAACTTTCAACGGGAATGAAAAAGGAGTTCCCAAAAATCAAGAATCGTGGGAGTATTTACTTCAAGAATTGATGCAAGCAGTTTTTGAGACTGCCGAAAAGGAAGCACCTTTGTACATCATTTTTGTTGAAATAGATCAGCAGAAAAAAGCCAATGTGTTAGAAGTGTCTTTACAGTTTGCAAAACGTAAAGCGGTGGCTTTTCTTTCTAACGAAACCGAGAAGCAAGAAAAAGACCTTGAGTGGGAAATGGCAAAAGATTTAATCCATTTAGTTTTTGTAGGAGAATTTTTACCCGAAAAAGCGACCACAGTAGAACCCAAAATGCCAGGGAAATTCATCTCAACAGGTGATGGTATTTGGTATGAGTTTTCAAAGAGCTTAAAAAATCCGAACGGAAACCGCTATTATTTAAATGATTTAACGGCTGCTTGGAAAGAAATAGAAAGCCTTTAGGCTATCGTATTTAACGCTCGTAATTAGTTAACCACATAGAACATATAGTTATGCAAAAGTTGGGTAATCTCATGTTTTCTAGCTGGTTCTCAAAATAAATGTGTCTTAATACTTGCTTGCGGGCGTTAAATAATTTTGAAAATATAGAGTTCTGAGAAAATTCCCACTTCTATCAGGACTTGATGCTTACTCCTCCAATTGTTTAGACACTCCACAGTCGAATAAACTAACACTTTCAAGTTGGTTGCAAACGCTATCTCTATTAACAAATAATGAAACCCCTAACTCAGAAAACCCTAGTATTGTTGTTATTAGTAGTAAGCAATACGCTTCTACCAGCAACTTATTCGGCCTTTGCTCAAAATCCGAGTACCTTAAAATGGTCACAAATTAAAACGCCCCATTTTCGTGTGATTTTTCCAAAGGGGACAGATTCCTTGGCACAACGGACGGCTAACGTGCTTGAAACTATTCACGAACCTGTGAGCAATTCGTTAGGGATTTCACCTAGACCAATCCCCTTTTTATTGCAGAATCAAACGGTTATTGCAAACGGATTCGTAACAATTACTCCACGATATAGTGAATTTAACACTGCGTCTTTACCTAATGAAACGTTATTGGGGACGAATAATTGGGTAGATTTATTGAGTGTGCATGAATATCGTCATGTGGTTCAATTCGAAAAGGCATTTCAAGGGCAAGGAAAAATTCTTCGTTTTTTATTTGGTAATCGAGGTCCCGAACTAATCGCTTCATTGGCTGTTCCTAATTGGTTTTGGGAAGGGGATGCGGTAGGAACAGAAACTGCTTTTACAGCTTCGGGAAGAGGAAGGATTCCGTCATTTGATATGGCTCTGCGTACGCAATTACTCACACGAGGGATGTTTCCTTATGCAAAAGCAGTTGCAGGGTCTTACAGCGATTATGTGCCAAATCATTATGTAAATGGGTATTTTCTAACTACGTATCTGAAAAATAAATTTGGCAAACAAGTATGGGATGGAATTTTGACAGGCTTATACGAGCAACCATTTTATCCTTTTTCATTCTCGAATAATGTCAAAAAAGCAACGGGACTAAGCGTAGAAAAACTATATCAACAGGCGTATGAAGATGTAAGTGAGCAATGGAAAACACAGGCATTGAGCATTAAAGAAACACCTGCATCGTATTATGAAATCACAAGAACGAGTCATTTTACGAACTATGAATTTCCTCAATTGATTGAAGATGGAAGGGTAGTAGCACTTAAATCAGGCTTGTCAGCGATTCAACAACTTGTTTTGGTAAGTAAAAAAGGGAAGGAAGAAAAGATTGCAGATATTGGCGTTTTGAATGATGCCAATACGCTCTCTGCATCTGGAAACAAAGTGGTTTGGACAGAAGTTGCCTATCATCCTAGATGGACAATGAAAACGTATTCTGTGATTAAGATTGTAGATGTAAAAAAGGGTATCATCCAACAACTGACACATAAGAGCCGATTAACAGCTCCTGCTTTAGACCTAGATGGTACTAAAATTGTGGCGGTTGAGACAGACGTTACTAATGTTAATTCATTGGTTGTGCTTGATGCTCAGTCAGGTAAAGAGTTGAATAGAATTACGAATGTAACAAATGCACTCTTTATTCACCCTACTTGGGTTGATAATAAAAAAGTGGTAGTGGTACGTTTGCTCAATGGTAAGAAAACAATTTTGACGATTGATGTAGCCACTGGTAAAGCAGAGGAAGCATTTGAACCTGTGAATGAAAATATTGCCCATCCCTACCAAAATGGAGAATGGATTTATTTTAACTCGGGTATTACGGGGATAGATAATATTTATGCCTTTCACACTCTTACGAAACAGCGTTTTCAGGTAACGAATAGGAAGTTTGGAGCTTTTAATGCCGTTGTGTCTGTGAATGGCAAGTCTTTAGTTTTTAATGATTTCACAGAGAAAGGGC
>JBMLRK010000069.1:0-3236 GCA_049241065.1 Spirosomataceae bacterium | reverse complement strand
CATCGAATTGCTTCTATGCCATTAGATACGAGTACATGGGTTCCATTTGACGAGCAACTTCATAAACCTGTGCGTTATTTCGGACAGATGCTGGTACAAGAAGCAGGTCAAAATCTCTTGAAATCTATTGGAGATAGTACCTATCACGTAAAAGGCTATCGTAAAAGTAATTTGCTGAATTTTACGGCAACAGGACTATTATTGAATTCGCTCAATAATAATTTAACTCTTGGGTTATCGTCGCAAAACTTATTGAACACTGCCATAGCTACTGGAGGAATCACCTATAATGCCAATGAAAACACGATGGGACATTTTGTCTCAGCAACGTATCAGGGCTGGTATCCATTAGTAGATTTTAGTTATACAAATGGGCAACGAAAAGCGAGTGTTTATCTTGACAAAGACACAAAATTAGATAGTTTACGTTCGGATACATGGAAACAGCAACAATGGTTAATGGGCTTTCGATTACCCTTAAACTTCACACATTCTAAGTACAAAGAAGCTCTTTCACTTGGAGTTCATTTATCTATCAACCAAATCGAAGGCTATGATTTACCCAAACGATTGAATCTATCATCGGGCATCAATGGAAACGTAAATTCTATGATTTACTCAATTGCGTATAGCCGTTTATTGAAACGAGCAGTTCGTGATATTGCTCCACAATGGGGGCAAGCAATTTCATTGTATCATCGGAAAAGTTTTACGTCCGTGTTAGATGGAGGGATTTCCAGTATTCAAGGGATTGCCTATTTCCCAGGATTAGTTCGTCATCACAGTTTCCGAATCAGAGGAGCTTATCAGTATCAATCAGCTTTAAAAACAGTTGATGGTGACGTGAATCCACATTTTTATTCCTTTGCTACTACGATTACTATGCCAAGAGGGTATAGCTATCAGAATTTAGAAAATCTCTGGACAGCTACTGTAGAGTATGCTTTACCAATAGCAGACCCAGACTGGAATTGGGGGCGTTTCTTGTATATTAAACGAATTAAATCTACTTTTTTTGCTGATTTAGGGCAAGGTGAAACCTATTATTCAAAAATAAATAAGCAAGACTTAGTGAATTATACCAGTTTAGGAGTTGACCTATCGGTAGAATTTCATCCATTTCGATACCAAAATCCCTTGGAGTTAGGCATGAGAGTATTGCACCAACCACGCACGGGAGTTACACTCGTTCAGCCTTTATTGATTAATATTGGATTTTAGCGATTGTGAGGATATGTTTCAGTGTTACATATCCTCATAATTGTGAGTATTAATCTTTTAGAATACTTGCTGTAGCGAATATTAAGGAGCCTTCTAATTGTAACGAAGCATAAGATGCAGAGGTATTGCTTGGAATAGATACGGTATGTCCTTTGCTAATGGTTACATCATCAAATACACTAGGGATTCTGCCACATGACCAAGTTGAGGACTGATTCCAAGTGCCAGTTTGATTGCTTTTTGCAGTGAACATCCCCTCAAAAGTACTTGGAACAGTGTGTCGGGCAGTAATAAGGGTGTTGCCATACACATCCTTTAATCTAACTCTATAACTTCCGCTAGAGACCATATAGTTGCTATCGCCTGCAAGATAGTTGGTTGCCTCATTGTTACTTGTCCATAAGCTTTGTACAAAGTTGGCGGGCGTACTATAAATTAAGGTATTTGCAGAGGAACATTTTGTAGTTACTTCTGGTAGCGCTAAGGCAGGATACGGCTGTACATTTCTAAAGAAATCGTCGTTCAAGGCTTCATTCCATAAACGAGCCAGTAGATAATGTCCCTGTCCTTTGAAGTGCACGTCATCATTGTCTCTTAAATGAGGACCAATATAAGCATCTGTTTCTGGACCAGGAAGTACGTTAGGGGTATAACCAAGCCTATGAACCCCATGAAGGCCAATGACATCATTTTGAGCGTCAAGGACAGGTTGCCAACTTCTTGAGTACGGAATCCCTAAGCCTTTAAAACGAGTAGCTCTTGACACCACCCATGTAAGATTTGGCTTATTGGAATGAAGCCTACTTTTCTTAATTACATTATTTAACCGAATGGCATAATCTTCTCTACTAGTGCTTGTAATATTATCTGATTCTCCTTGATGCCATAATACAGCTCTCACACCGAATTGGGCGGCATAGAAGTTTAAGGCTAGACGTAAATTCCCGTAGGGCATTCCTGGGGGTAAATAAATAAAATAGGGAGGGGAGTAGCCAGGGTCGTTGGCAGTGCTTGACCAAGTTTCAATGGCTGTTGAGGAGCGTGCAGCATTGAAAAAAGCCACAGGGACATTCAAGCGGTTTGTCAATAAATCTCCAAAAGCCCCCCAACACCATGCACTAATACCAAATGGAGCAATTCGAGAAGTGGAGTCAGCATGTTGGAACACGGGCATTGGTAACATGATGTCGTAGTAACCAGCATCCCACCAATTGATATAATTTACAAAACTAACACGGTCATCGTTTGCTTGTGGGCCATAATTTCCTTGTAATCTAATGTCTTCTACACCGCAAGCATTTGATTGGCCTGCAATGACAAAAACCTCGCCAACGCCAACTCTTTCAATAGAATCCTTACCGACTAGTGTGGTGTCTCTCCAAGCTCTTACTTGTATGTTATACCATCCGCCCTTGACTATTAGTGAGCCATAGAATAATCCTCCACTTGGATTCGTTTTGATCGTAGTCCAAGCTGTACTTGTACCTTGACTTGGAGTCATGGGGCGTGCAATGGCACGAGCTTCAATTTTAGTAGTTTTTTGAGCATAACTACCAGCTATATACAAGGTCGCTTCATTGGATTGATTACGCTGATAAACGGCTCTTGTAAGGGGATGAGTTAATTTGATTTGAGCGTATAAATTTGATTTTGCAACTATGCCATAACAGCAAAAAAGGATGGAAAAGACTGCTTTAAAATTCATTTGTTTGTAAGTTAAGTGGAAGTAAAATGAACTTGAATTTACATTCCTGATACTCAACTGTATAGCCGTAAAATAAACACTAATAAGCCTTTTATTTTACGGTATTTTTAGCAAATGACTGATTTATATAAGCGTTGTTTTATAAGTGTATTACACCTAAATTAGGTGTTTAAATAACTTATTTTAAGATGGTTTTTTTAGAAAAATCTTATTAAATGGTAAGATTTATTGATATTGATATTTATTTTACGGTGAGGTAATTTACGAGAAATTCTGTACTAGGATGATAACTTAACCTATTGGTTTGGTG
>JBMLRK010000068.1:4207-8228 GCA_049241065.1 Spirosomataceae bacterium | reverse complement strand
AAAAAGCCCTGAAGGGGCGACACACATCAGGATAGGGTGAAGCCCTATCACAAGACAAAAAGGCAGAGAGCAAAAAAGCCCTGAAGGGGCGACAAACATCAGGATAGGGTGAAGCCCTATCACAAGGCAAAAAGCCTTTTTTTAGCTCATTGCCTCCTCCACTCCTTGCCTAATCTACACAGAAACCCTCAACCCATCGTAAGCCAGTTTTACATTCGCTGGCAACTCCTCTTCCACTTCACGATGTAAACCCATTCGATGGCTGATATGTGTTAGATACGCTTGTTCTGGTCTAATGATAGCAATTAAGTCAAGAGCTTCTTCCAAGTTAAAATGCGATAAGTGTTTCTGTTTTTGCAAAGCACCAACGACCAACACTTTCGTACCTCTAACTTTTTTGAGTTCTTGTTCTGAAATATAATTTAAATCAGTCAGGTAAGTAAAATCCCCAATACGAAAACCAAAGACAGGTAATTTATAGTGAATTCCTTCAATAGGAATAACCTTAACGCCTTCTACTAAAAAAGGTTCATTCACAATGGTATTCAAACTAATTTGGGGAATTCCGGGGTATTTTTTTTCGGTAAAAGCGTAAGCAAATTCTTGTTTGAGTTGTTGCAACACCTGTTCTCGGGCGAATACAGGCATATCTCGTTGTTGATAGAAGTTATACGCTCGCACATCGTCCAAACCAGCGGTATGATCTTTGTGTTCGTGCGTAAATAAGATAGCATCCAACGACGAGATTCGTTCACGGAGCATCTGTTGACGGAAATCGGGGCCAGTGTCAATGACAAAACTTTTGCCCTCCACCTCAATATGAACAGCAACACGCAATCGTTTATCACGATAATCGAGTGAGTGACAAACTTCACAAGCACAAGCAATTACGGGAACGCCCTGCGATGTGCCAGTCCCTAAAAAAGTAATGTTCATTGATTGAGGAGTTTAAAGCTTTTAATGCTTTGCTGTTTTAACGAAAGACTACCTAACTTGGGGGCAAGCAGGTAGTCTTTTGTCTAAAATCTTCGCTCAGAAATTACCACTACTCAGTTAATGCTTTCACCTGAGCAACAAGAGAATCAAAGTTCAATGGTTTTGCCAACATATCGTCGAAACCAGCTTCTTTAAAATCTTCCATTGCATAGTTACGAGCATTACCAGTGATGGCAATCATCGGAATTTTTGCTTTTTTCTCATCTGCCAAACCTCTTACAGCTTTAGCACACTCCATACCGTCCATCACAGGCATGTTAATGTCTAGCAAAAGAATATCAAAATCCTCTTCTTCCATAGCATCCAATACTTGTTGTCCATTCTTCACCGAATGAATTTCGAAGTTTTGAAATTCTAAAATTTTCTTTGCTAAGTTTTGAATCACTGAGCTATCTTCTGCGATAAGTACTTTCTTCATATCTGTTAGGTCAATAGTTGATTTATTTGCCCAAAGATAGTAAAACTTTGGGAGTTTGAACGACGGTCAGATTGGAACTTTTTGCAATTTTTTTCAAAGAAAATCCTAATTCTTCATCATTGCTTGATTTTTTGCGACCCAATCAGGCTCATACAGGACTAAACATGGCAAAGCAACCTCTTTAATTTCCCGTTGTAAACCCAAGGTTTTGAGCTTGTTTTCGATACTATCTGGATAACGTTGAAACCAATCTACATCTATAATCAAATTGCCATCCAAACCCGTTTCATTCACCACTGGCAAGTTTTCAATCAGGTGTTGATTGCTCTCTAAATAGTCTATTAAATTATTCAGTGTAAAGCCATTAGCCACAATTCGACTACTATCCTTTGCCGTAACAACAGGCTGTATGTCCGCCTTTTGCAACACGAATGCTTTTCTACTACGAGCTTCTAACTTTGACCGCAAAGGAAAAATGTATTCTAACTGATGAATACCTACTTCTTGCACCGTTTTCCCTAGCGTTGAAGGCACATTTAGCTGGAAACAATAGCGATATTCGGGTTCATCACCCGTATATTTTT
Source organism: Spirosomataceae bacterium (assembly GCA_049241065.1). Classification (GTDB taxonomy): domain Bacteria; phylum Bacteroidota; class Bacteroidia; order Cytophagales; family Spirosomataceae; genus JALRIJ01. Next base: position 6,230 of record JBMLRK010000068.1, on the reverse strand, counting down.
CTGTTTTTTCAACCTCAAAAATCAAGCGATTATTTCGTTGTCCGTACAAAACCTGATACATCAAACTCAAGGGAGCATTCACAAATTTCACTTCCGTATCGGAGATTTTTTGGTACTCTGTCGATAAAGGTGGTTTATTTTCCGAAAAATCAAAACGATACGACGGTTCTGGAATTTTATAAATCACCGTTGGTTGGCTCACTTCAACAGAAGCATTGGCTCGGTTGGCATCTTCCTGAAACTCGTGTTTCATAACAAATCCCACTGGCTCACGATTAATCAATTTCCCAATTGCGGCATCATCTATTTCGTCTGGTGAAGTAAAGGCTCTTACCACTTGGTCTTGATCAATTACGACCGTATGCGGAATAAAATGATGGAAAAACATATCGTTTACTTTTCGCCCCCAATCCATCGAAAAGTTAAGGAATTTATAATTATGCTTTAACAAAAAAGGATCAACCTTATCTCTGTTTTCATCCGAAATGGCAATGATTTTAATATTATTCCCAAACTGAGCTTGTAGTTTATCGAAGTGCGTCAACGATGGAATGCAAGGTTTGCAATACGTAGCCCAAAATTCAAGAATAACAATTTTTCCTTTTAAATCTCGGAGGGAAATTGTTTTTTCTCCGCCTGTATGTGTTAAAATAGACAACTGAAAATCAGGACATACTTTTCCTAAAATAGGTGGGTCAGTTTGAGCCATAAAGGTTTGCCCGAAACCAACATTGCTGATAAAAAGTAGTAGAAAGATGTATATTTTTTTCATCTATGATAACAATAAAATGCTATGAAGTAAGTGATTTTTCGTGGTTATATCGAACAAAATTACAACCTTTTTGGTAAAAAAAGACTCTTTCTATAGACTGCGACAGAACTTCTTGGAACGAAACCTTATAGGTTTTGAAAACCTATAAGGTTTTTACGGATTAAAATTCTACTAAGTTATGTCGCACTCTATAATAAACTACATTATACCCGTTTGTAATATGAAATACATTAACCTTCTAACATTTACTGCTCTATTCTTAATTTGTTGTAAAAAACAAGAAGAACTGCCCCCTTATTCTCCTGATTTTACCTGCGATAAGATTGACTCTACCGTAAGAACGTATTTAAATCAAACCGCAGTGATTCACAAAGTGAAGATACAAGACACTGACTTATATCTATTATCTTTAAAATTAGTTTCTGTAGATGGGCAAGAAATGGCGTTAAATCTAATTCCTTCTATGAGAATGGACGCTCAGTTTGAAAAAGATAGCCTTATCGTTAGCTTTAACGGAGAACAAAAAAATTGCGTAGTTTATCAACCGTTCAAGGATATGCCTAATTGCAGAGTTGCAGACAACGGTAATCGTTTCATCGTTCCACTTTTAGGCTACAAAGTTGTCATAAACAATATCCAAAAACGTTAAAATGAAAAGAGCTTGCCTTATTCAGACAAGCTCTTTTTGTTTCTGTTAAGAATAATAGCTTACTTCACAATAAACGAAGCCGCTAATTTATCCCAAGCAAGGGTTACTTTTCCTGAATCTTCTGCTTTGATGGTAAAACGTTCTGTCATGTCAGTAGCTACTGCTGGAACAGTTACACGTAATACATCTTCCGATTCTTTATAATCGTAATTACCCCATTGTTTAAAATCTTTGTTGATAATGATTACCCATTCTTTTTCGCCAGGAATGGTGAAGATAGCATATTTACCAGCCTTCAATGCCTTGCCTTCAATTGTTACATCTTTCGATACTTCAAACGATGGTGCGTTGTTTGCTCCTGTTCTCCAAACTTTTCCAAAAGGGGCTAATGAACCCGCTGGATCCCAGACATTACGCCCTTTTACTGATGGTTGGTGATAATTGATGGTCAAAGTGGTTTCACCAATTTTAGCACTTGCACTTGCCGCAGGAGAAGCCTTTTGAGCATTCGAAACGAAAGCAACAAGGGCAAAGAAAAGAGCAATGAATCCTTTTTTCATGATAAGCGTTATTTTTGAGTTTATTTAATTGGAAAATCTTTG
>JBMLRK010000068.1:0-4107 GCA_049241065.1 Spirosomataceae bacterium | reverse complement strand
ACATCGTCTTTCTTATCTCCTTCCGACGAGATAAATAAATCGCCATTGGGTGCAAAACAAATGCCTTCGGGTTGGTAATACAATTCTTTATCCAAATTCACTAAGGTTTCCTTTTTCCCATCTGACGCTAATACCAACAGCTTTTTTCCCGAAGAAGCCACGATGAATGTTTCGCCCGTTTTGGGGTGTATCGCAATACCAGAAGGTCTAAAATCTTTATTTTTGGTATCGCCAGCTACTTGATTTTCAGGAATGACAATACTTTTAAAGAAGGTCTTCTTTTTTAAATCATACGCATAAACCACCTTACGATCATCAACTTCTTTGATTCGCTCTTTGGCTGCTAATAATAAATAGTTTTGCTTGGCATCATAAGCTAGTCCTTCGTACTCTACTACGTCTGGATCTGTACAATCAATTTCTCGTTCAAAAGCTTCTTCGGCTTTAAAACTCTTGATTTTTCCGTTCGACTTCAAGATAAAAATCTCATCGCCAACTACCTCTATTCCTTCATAATCGCCAGCTTTTCCGAACGAAATTTCATTGACAATTTTGCCTGACTTATAATCGAAAAAGTAAACGATTCCTTCTTCATCGTTCACCGCTACAAGTTGCGTTCCTTTATAATAAGATAAGCCCGAAATCTCTCTTAATTTCTTAGGTAACTCATAACGCTCAGTCGGTTCATTCAGGTTATAAGGTAGTGGAAAATCAGCAGTTACTTCTACTTTTTCCTCCTGTTGTTGCTTCGGTTTTCCGCAAGATATATTTCCTAAAAAACAGCAGGCTACCAGCAATTTAAAAAGGTATTGTTTACGCATTTTCAAGTATAAATTTAGTTTCTATTTTTAGTATCTATAACAATCGTAACAGGACCATCGTTGACTAAGGCCACCTTCATATCGGCTCCAAAATCCCCTGTTTGAATGGGTTTCCCTAAATCAAATCCCAATTGTTTAATCATCTTTTGGTATAAAGGAATCGCTACCTCAGGACGAGCCGCATCCATAAAACTAGGACGGTTACCCTTTTTGGTACTAGCATGAAGGGTAAACTGACTAATTAACAAAATGTTTCCTTCCACCATAGATAAGTCCTGATTCATTTTACCCTCTGCATCCGAAAAGATACGCATTCCTACAATTTTCTTAGAAAGCCATGTAATATCTTCGTCCGTATCGTCGTGGGTAATGCCCAATAAAATCATAAACCCTTGAGCAATCTGTCCTTTTAGTTGCCCTTCAATGGTCACAGAAGCCTCACTAACTCGTTGAATTACAGCAATCATTTGGGTAATTTTAATGTAATAATAAGAAAATAATCATAAAGTAAACCCCATAACCAAGCAAATCGTTCGCTGTGGTAATAAAAGGCCCCGAAGCCACCGCAGGATTCACGTCAAACTTATTTAGCACCAATGGGGTGATTGTTCCCATAAAGGAAGCCAACATCACAATCGAGAAAATAGACAAGGCCATTACTACCGAAATCATCCCTGTATGTTCTAAAAAAAGCGTGCCTAAAAAAGCAAATGTTGCGGCAATTAAGCCATTGAGTAAGGACACAAAAAGTACTTTTTTCAAACGGTCGTACAAGGAAATATCTAAGCCCGATTTATCCGCCAAACTTTGTACAATCAACGAAGAGGACTGAATACCGACATTGCCACCCGTAGAACCAATCAGCGGAATAAACGAAGCCAACGCTGGAATACGAGAAACTTCACTATCGAATTTACCAATAATCTGAGCCGCCACAAAACTCCCTGTCATACCGATTAATAACCAAGGCAAACGAGAACGCACCAACTTCCAAACCGAGTCATCTTCTTCTACATCTTCCGAAATACCCGTCATGGCTTGTACGTCTTCCTGAGCCGATTCCGTGATATAATCGACCACGTCATCAATGGTGATACGCCCCAACAAACGCCCCTGAATATTCACGACAGGCACGGCATCTAAATCGTATTTTTGCATCACATCAACCACCTCCTCACCCGAGGCAGTTGTACTAATCGAAATGATTGAATCGGTGTAAATATCCGCAATTTTTGTCCCTCTTTTAGCAAGAATTAGGTCTTTCAAAGACACCCAACCCAAGAGAATACTCTCATCGTCCAACACATAAACGGAGTTGACATTCTGCACATTTTCCGCCTCTTTTCTAATTTCCTCAATGCACTCAGTAACACTCTGTTTTACATTGATTTTGAGCAATTCTTTTTGCATTAAACCACCTGCACAATCTTCGTCATAGTGCATCAAATCAATGATAAAACGAGCTTGTTCACGGTCTTTCAAAAAGGCAATTACCTCTTCACGTACCACTACGGGCTGTTCGTTCAGAATGTCCACGGCATCATCCGAATCCAGTACGTTGATATACTCGGCTAGTTCTTTAGAATCGAAATTCTTTAGAAATTTTTTCCGATCATCAGGGTCGAGGTTACTAATAATTTCGGCCCCTATTTCATTATCTAATAGATTTATAATGTAATGAGCTTCCGTTCCATCCAATTCGTATAAAATCTGTGTAATATCCGCTGGAAAAAGTTCGGCCATTTCGGCGGTAATCCATTCCGTTTTTTGCTCTTTAATTGCCTCTTGTACCTGCTCAAGATACTCTTTTGTAAGCTCAAATGGCTTAAACTCAAAGGGTTGTTGTATTGTAGATTCCATGCTAATCCGATTTGCCTTACAGCCAATTAATAATCTCTTCGCTTATTCCCAACAGCGGGTCAGTCCCACTTATACAAAATTGAGGATAAAGCCCTGCTTTTCAAAAACTTTTGAAAATATAATACAGAGATAATAATGGCTCGTCTTTCCGTTGCTCCGAAAAAAACTTTGTATTCATTTATGGAATTTGTCAATGCCTTGCATCCTAGCTATATCTATAAAACATAAAACCATTTAACCAAACGAACAATGCAAACACCTTTTCAAATTCAGGTTTCAAACCCTTGTCACGAAGATTGGACGAATTTCACTCCTACGCCCGAAGGCGGTTTTTGTGCTTCTTGCCAGAAAAATGTCGTTGATTTCACTCAAATGTCGGACGCTCAATTGATGGCTTTTTTCAGAAATCAAACCAGCGAAAATGCTACTTGCGGACGTTTTAGAGAAAGTCAATTGGAGCGTGCTTACCAACTAGAAGAATGGTTTCCGACCGACGACAGTCCTGTTCCAAGCTTTGAAATTCCTGTTCAATATGCTACCAAGAATATATTTACTTGGAAACAATACCTCAAAAATGCCCAAAACGTCACGATTGGAGTTCTGATTATGACATTGGCAGAACAGGGTTTTGGACAAAGTAAAATACTTTCTGGAAAAATTGTAGATGCAGGAAACAAACCAATTGCAGGGGCAAGTATTATTCTAAAAGGGACAAAAAGAGGAACGATTACAAATGGAGATGGATTTTATAAACTAGCTGTTCCAGACACCGCTACAATCATTATTTGCTCTTTTGGACATATTAAATTAGAGAAGAAAAGTTCAGACATTAACCCCACTGAAAAATTAAAATTCGACATTGAAGCTTTGAAAGAAGAAGTTGTCGTGGTGGGATACACAAAGGTTAAGAAAGAAGATGTAGTTGGAGGAAAAATCAGTCTGACACCAAGTAAAATTTCCGTCAAAAAGCAAAAGACAGAGTTACTCATTTTAGGAAATCCTAGTGCAGAAGAAAACATCTTGGTTGTTCCCAAAGTGAGCTATCCAGCCAACTACCAAGTCACGGCAGAAGACCAAGCTTCCGAAACATGGTTTGTGCATAATGCCTTCCAACACATTGAAGCATTGAGTGTGTATGATTTTGCAGGAAATGTAGTCACCACCGACTATACCAAGCTAAATGATGGACAATTACAGCTAAATCTCAAACATGTTCCCGCTGGCGAATACATTCTCAGAGTAGCCTACACCAATCAAAATTGCCAAGAAAAGATGGAAATCCGACTGGCGAAATTGGTATTGGTGAGGTAAACGATTTACATTAGAGCTATAAGGTTTTTTAAACCTTATAGCTCTTGCAGGCATATCTTAACCTACTCCTCCCCTTCCTCCGAAGGAAATTCCAATTGATAAATTTTCAAAAATA
>JBMLRK010000067.1:0-9027 GCA_049241065.1 Spirosomataceae bacterium | reverse complement strand
AGAAAGCTGACGACTTTCACGGGTTATTTGAGTTTAAGCCTCTCGAAAAAGGCTACGGTGTTACAATCGGTAACGCACTTCGTAGAATCTTGTTGTCTTCGCTTGAAGGTTACGCTATCACTAGTGTAAAAGTAGGCGGAGTTTTGCATGAATTTTCTGCAATTGAAGGAGTGATTGAGGATATGACTGAAATTATCTTGAACTTGAAAAAAGTTCGTTTTAAGAAAGTTCAGGAAATTCTTGAAAACAAAATCAATGTTAGAGTTAAAGGGCAAAACACGTTAACTGCGGGTGACATCAATAAGTTTACAAATTATTTTGAGATTTTAAATCCAGATTTAGTTATCTGTCATTTAGATGAAACAAAAGAATTTGAGATGGAGATTATTGTAGAAAAAGGTCGTGGCTATGTTCCTGCTGACGAACCTAGAAATACGGAGCCTCCATTTGGTCATATCCCACTTGATGCTATCTACACACCTATCAAAAACGTTAAATTTAGCGTTGAGAATACACGTGTTGAGCAAAAAACTGACTATGAAAAGCTTGTTTTGGATATTGAAACAGATGGTTCAATCCACCCAGAAGATGCTTTGAAGGGAGCTGCATATATCTTGATTCAACACTTTATGTTATTCTCTGACCAAACAATGACTTTTGAGTCAATGAAGGCTGAGGAAGATAACGTGGTTGATGAAGAAATGCTTCACATGAGAAAGCTTTTGAAAACAGCATTGGCAGATTTAGATTTGTCAGTACGTGCTTACAACTGCTTGAAGTCGGCTGATGTTAGAACATTAGGCGATCTTGTGAGACTTGAAATTTCGGACATGATGAAATTCCGTAATTTTGGTAAGAAATCATTAACAGAACTTGAACAATTGGTAGAAGAAAAAGGTTTGCACTTCGGTATGGACGTAATTCGCTACCGTTTAGACGAGGATTGATTTATTTAATAAATTAGTAGTAATAGGTGAGCTAACTATTTGAATAGCTTAACCGCAGCGATAGGTGTTAAACTAGTCGCTTTAAACTTACGAACAAACAATGAGACACGGTAAAAAATTCAACCACTTAGGCAGAACTGCTACTCACAGAGCTGCTATGTTGTCAAACATGGCTGCATCTTTAATTCTTCACAAGAGAATTGAAACTACTTTAGCAAAAGCTAAAGAATTAAGAAAATACGCTGAACCTTTGATTACGAAAGGTAAAACAGATGATACTAATAATCGTCGTGTTGTATTCTCTTATTTACAAAGCAAAGAAGCTGTTAAAGAGCTTTTTGGTATAGTTTCTGAGAAAGTTGCTAACCGCCCAGGTGGATACACAAGAATTATTAAGTTAGGAAATCGTCTTGGTGATAATGCAGATATGTGTATCATTGAGTTAGTGGACTTCAACGAAACATTGTTAGCTGCTGCTACTGAAGCTGCTACTACAAAAACTCGTCGTAGCCGTCGTGGTTCTTCTAAAAAATCTGAAGATGTTTCTGCATCATCAGAAGCAGTTGTTGAAGAAACTCCTGCAGTTGAAGAAGCTCCAGAAGCTCCTGCTGAAGAAAAAACTGAAGAATAATTTAGCTATTCTACTTACAAAAAAGGCTTTAACCGAAAGGTTGAAGCCTTTTTTGTGCGACTATACAGTTCTTTGATAAGTGGTATCCGAACTTGATATTTTTATACTAGTAGATGGTTTAGTCGCTGCCAAGTGGAATGTATTAGTTTTCTCTTCATTTTTATTCATTTTCGCTTAACTTTGCATAATTTTTTAACCAAAGAGCAACCAATGAAAGTAACAAAGAGCCAACCAGCTATTTTATTGTTGGAAGACGGCACAGTTTTTAGAGGCAACGCCCTCGGTAAAATCGGTACGAATGGCGGTGAAATCTGCTTCAATACAGGTATGACGGGTTATCAGGAAATTTATACTGATCCTTCGTATTTTGGACAGGTGGTAGTTAATACTACATCTCATATTGGTAACTATGGGGTCGTAGAAAAACTGGAAGAAGAGTCGTCTTCTGTGAAAATATCAGGAATGGTTTGTAATGAATTTTCTCCTATTCACTCTCGTAAAACAGCAGATTCTTCCTTACAGGAGTACTTTGAAAAAGCAGGTATCGTTGGAATTTCAGGCGTAGATACTCGTCAAATTGTACGTCATATTCGTAATGCAGGCGTAATGAACTGTATTATTTCTTCAGAGATTTTAGATGTAGAAGCACTTAAAGTAGAATTAGCTAAAGTGCCACCGATGGAAGGCTTAGAGTTATCTTCTCAAGTATGTACTCAGGAGATTTACTTCTTAGGAAATCCTGATGCGACCTATAAAGTGGCTGTATTAGACTTAGGTGTTAAGCAAAGTATTTTAACTAACTTAACTGAAAGAGATTGTTATTTGAAAGTATTCCCAGCGAAAACTAGTTTTGAGGAAATGGCTTCTTGGCAACCAAATGGCTATTTTATCTCGAATGGCCCTGGTGATCCTGCGGTAATGCCTTATGCAGTTGAGACTGTAAAAGCAATTTTAGCAAGTGAAGCCCCAGTTTTTGGTATTTGTTTAGGACACCAGATTTTGGCACAAGCTGCAGGTCTTTCGACCTATAAAATGAAGAATGGACACCGTGGTTTGAACCATCCTGTGAAAAACTTAGTGACTGGTTTATCAGAAATCACCTCACAGAACCATGGTTTTGCTGTAAAAATGACCGAACTAGAAGCAAGTTCTACGGTAGAGTTGACTCATATTAACTTGAATGATAATACTGTTGAAGGAATTCGTTTGAAAGATAAGAAAGCATTCTCTGTACAACATCACCCAGAGGCTGCTCCAGGACCACACGATTCTCGCTATTTGTTTGATCAGTTTGTATCATTATTTGCATAGAAATCGCAATTTTTGAAGATATTAAGTTAATGCCCCATTCTAATCAATTGGGGCATTTTTAATTTACCTATAATTTTTAATAGTCTTGTTAGATGGCAGAGCGTATGCGGCTGACCGACGATGGGTTAGCGACTTTATATAGTGTTGAATTTAATCAATATTACCATTCTGTTAGAGGAGTTTTAGAGGAGTCTGAAAAGGTATATGTTGGGTTGGGTTTTCAGAGTAAAATGAAGGATAACGAGTGTATTGACATTTTTGAGATGGGACTGGGCACTGGATTTAATGTATTAATGACGCTGTTGGCTGCACAAAAAGAACAGGTGACCGTTCGTTATACCAGTATTGAAGCCTTTCCTATATCGAGTGAAGATTTGGCTTTATTGAATTATCCAGCGAAGTTTGACACGAATTTATTTGCTCAAATTCATCAGGCTGAGTGGGGTGAATTTGTGGAGATTATCCCCAATTTCTATTTGAAAAAAGTCAAGACTACGCTTCAAGCATTTCCCTCAGATACCAATTATGATGTGATTTACTATGACGCATTTGCTCCATCATCTCAGCCAGAATTATGGACAGAAGAGGTATTTGCTAAGTTGTTTAAAATGACAAAAGACTCGGGTGTATTGACTACCTATTGTTCGAAATCAGTGGTTAGAAAAGCGTTGGAGGCAGTTGGTTATCGGGTAGAAAAGCATCCAGGCCCTTGGGGTAAGAGAGATGTTATTAGAGCTGTGAAATAGGAGTTGTGTAAAAAGTACAGAGTTTAAAGCATCGTGTGACAAATAATATTCTGTCAAAACAATATTTTAGCTTCCATCCGAGCGACGGTCGCTCATAAACTTTCAACTTTTTACACAACTCCTTTCTATGTATTTGCTACACTTCGCAAGGATAACCAAATAAACAGTTCTCTTTGATCATTTTTGCAACTGATTCTGGCACATACTGCTCCCAACCGGACTCTCCATTTTGAATCATTCTTAGAACGCTGTCATTATGAATACTCAATAGACTTGTATTTGGATTGTGAACATCTTGAAACTTATCATTATCTAGCATATATTGATAAAGTCCTTTGAGATGAGTAGGAGGGGTGAATTCTTTGCTAGTAACTAGCTTTTGTTCACTGTTAAGTGTTGGGTATAAATAGAGCTTAATTTTGGGGCCAAATAAGGTTGCAAAAGCGGCAAGAATTCCTCCAGTGAGATTTGTGTAGTGCTTATCTTCAAAAATATAAGATAAGTTAGGAATACCCATAATTAGAGCCATGCGTTGCTTCGTGAATCGAGCAAGATATGAAACCAGTTTGTAATATTCGTGGAAATTTGAAATCAATACGGTTTGTCCCAAAGAACAAAGAATATCTACACGGTCAAGGAAATCTTTTTCATTAATCTGTTCATCGCCGCTTTGTAAACTTTGTAAGGTTAATTCAGAAACTACTACTACTTTATCGTCATCGACATCATTTTCATTTTCAAATTGCTTTACGCCTTTTTTAAGCATGTCTAAGAAGACATTGGTTACAGGGCGGAAACGTCCTCTTACTGCTACAATATGCTTTTTATAAAAAGCCTCTGAGGGGTTCATCACGTTACCATCTGGGCCAAAAAGGGCAGCGTTGGTAAAGCCATTTTTAACAAGGTGTAAAGACATCAAACGGTTATCTACCTCTTTGAAATCTGGCCCTGCAAAGCGAATCATATCAATCTCAATACGGTCAGTATGGAGGTCATCCATTAAGGATTGTAACAAAATTTCGGGTTGGTCATAGTAGTAATAACAGCCATAAATTAAGTTTACACCAATGACTCCGAGTGCCTGTTGTTGAAGAACGTTATCATTATCCTTCATTCTAACGTGGATAACTACGTCGTTAGGTTCGCCACCTGGGGTGAGTTGAAAGCGAAGACCAATCCAACCGTGTGGATCATTTGTTTTTTGATAATTAAGGGCCGCAACGGTATCTGCAAAGGCGAAGAATGTTTTTTCAGAGGCTGTTTCCGTTAAGCGAATATTGAGCAATTTATATTCACGGATGAGCATTTTCATTAGACGAGCTTCTACCACGTATCTGCCTGAAATTTCTTCTCCATAAATGGCATCAGAAAAGGCCATATCATAGGCAGAAATGGTTTTTGCAATCGTTCCAGAAGCTCCTCCTGCTTTAAAAAAATTTGTTGCTACATCTTGTCCTGCACCAATTTCAGCGAATGAACCGTAGATTCTTCTGTTTAGATTGATTCGTAATGCTTTTTGTTTTGTACCAAGATTTTTGTCGTAAGTTGTCATCAATCAATAGTTTATGCAAATTGGGTATCTGATTTATTTAACTCTAATTTACAGCACAAATGTTAATTTTTAAGTCGTTTTTTGAAAATTGCCACTATTTTAAATTTATTTCTTTTAAAAATAATTATTCAGTTAAAAAATATAACTTTTTCTATTGAATTTATAGTGGAAATTAGGACTTCAACCGACTAATATGATAGAGAGCAAGACCAGCAATGGGGCTTTCCATAATTACCCCAAGCGAACAACGCTTTTCCGTGGCAATTCGACGAAGGATGTCGGAGTAATAAAAAGAAACAGAACCCACAAAATGGATTTTGGTTTCAGTACAATTGGGGTATTTAAGGAGGTATTTATCAAAAAACAACCGAAAAGCATCTGAAATAAGCTGATAACAGTATGGATTATGCCGATTATCGAAAAGGAACTTAGAGAAGCCTGCAAAGTAGCGATTCGGGAATGGTTTTTGATACGCATTATCTAGGATTTCGAGACGGTCTTTGGCTCCGTATCTTTTTTCAAATTTTGTACGGAGATCGTCGGGTAATTCTTTGTGTAAGTAGGCTTGAATTAGTATTTTTCCAAGATACGCTCCACTTCCTTCATCACCTAGCCAAAAGCCGAGGGGAGGAATTTGATAGGTAATTTGTGTTCCATCATAATAAGAGGTATTTGCTCCTGTTCCTAAGATGCAGGCTATGCCTGCGGATTGTCCACATAATGCCCGAGCTGCAGCGAGCATATCGGAGTTGATTTCGATGGTTGTAGCACTTGGAAAAGCTTTACTTAACGCATTAATTAAGATTTCTTTTTTTTCGGTATTGGTTACTCCTGTTCCATAAAAATGAATTTCTGTGACCGTGTGTTCAATTTGTGGACATAGTGTTTTTTGAAGTTCTTCAAAAATAGACTGACTATCTTGGTAATAAGGATTAAAACCTATCGTTTTATATTGACCAACAATTGTTCCGTCTGGCATAATACCTCGCCAATCAGTTTTTGTTGAGCCGCAATCTGCAATTAATATCATTTGGAATGAAGTTTATCGTGAAGGAAATGCAACTATCAAGAGAGAAATCTCGTCTAATGAATAAAAAAGGTTTTGAACTACTTAGATAAGTGTACCAACCGTTTGGAATTTTTCAAAGACAGTTGCCGTATGTGGGGCATCTGCTAGTTCAGCAGTAAGGTCTTGTCCAGCCCAGTGTTCGTAATGTTTGCCATTTTTCCAAAGTCTTGAGGCTGAAACGTCGTAGATAATGCCCTTGTAGGCAACCCAAATTTCATCACGGTCTTGACCATTACGAAGGGCGAGTTGCGAAATTGTATATTGATTATTAGCCATATTGGTTTTTTTAGGTACTTAAAGCAATAAACGTCGTGTTAAGTTTTTGCGAGACATGATAATATTTACTGTAATTTTAGTTATTTTTATCCATCAATTTAGAAACAAACAATTTAATCATGAAAAAAATCGCCTTTTTCTTACCTATCTTTTTTGCAATAGTGACTATCCTATCATCATGTGGTGGTAGTGCGGCAGAACCTTCTGTGAAAGAGAAGTTAAGTAGAGTTTGGACTGCTAATATGGTCACTTGGGGTTCAACATCCGTTTATTCATCAACTACAACGAGTGGTACACAACCTGGTTATAAGAATTTCAATTTGACCTTGACAAGTGCTGGTGCTGCAACGTTAGCGGAATTTGATGGAAACTCATTTTCTGGTACTTGGGCTTTATCGGCTGATGAGAAAACGCTGATTATCACATTCACTGGAAATGCTCCAACAGGATTGACAAATAATCAATTGTCTTACAGCATTGCTAACTTGACAACAAGCTCGGTGACTTTAACAACAACACAAGCGTTGATTAAAGCATCGAACAGTGCGGTAACGTTGACCTTAGCTTCTAAGTAATAACAAAATTTTCAGTGCAGAGAAAGCCGTTCTTGATTGGGACGGCTTTTTTTATTTTGTAACTTTGTATCATGCAAACGAGAACAGAACTTAGTACATTGGGCGAATTTGGCCTAATAAATCGTATCGATAGCCAATTCAAAATGGTGAATAAAGAAACCATTAAAGGAATAGGAGATGATGCCGCTGTGGTGAATACAGACGGAAAAGAATTGGTTGTTTCGACAGACTTATTGATGGAAGGTATCCATTTTGATTTGACCTACTGCCCTTTGAAGCATTTAGGGTTTAAAGCAGTGGCTGTCAACGTGTCGGATATTGCAGCGATGAACGCCATTCCAAAACAAATTACGGTGAGTTTGGGGTTAAGCAACCGTTTTTCAGTAGAAGCAATTGACGAATTATATGAAGGAATTAAATTGGCTTGTGAGGAATATCAGGTGGATTTAATCGGTGGAGATACTTCTTCTTCTCGTGCAGGGCTAGTGATTTCAATTACCGTTTTAGGGGTAGCCGAAAAGGAAAATATCGTCTATCGTAATACGGCAAAAGTTGGTGACCTTGTATGCGTGTCGGGTGATTTAGGTGCTGCTTATATGGGCTTACAAGTATTGGAGCGTGAAAAGCAAGTGTATATGTCTAACCCAGATATGCAACCAGAGCTGACCGATAAAGACTATGCTGTTCAACGTCAGTTGAAGCCCGTGGCTAGAATGGACGTGATTCATAGCTTACGTGATGCAGGGATTTTGCCTACTTCTATGATTGATGTGTCGGATGGACTAGCAGCGGAGTTATTACATATTTGTAAAAAATCGGGCGTTGGAGCGGTGATTTTTGAAGATAAAATGCCTATTGATGACCAAACGTATTTGATTGGGACTGAACTTTCACTTAGCCCGATGACGGCTGCATTGAACGGAGGAGAAGATTATGAATTGTTGTTTACCGTTAGTCAGGATGATTATGAGAAGATAAAAGTTGTATCTGATATTAGCATGATTGGCTACATTACCAACGAAGTGAAAGACGCTCAGATTATGATGAAATCTGGCTCATTGATTCCGTTAACATCTCCTGGTTACGAACATTTTTAAGTCGTAATGTTGAATTATGAATGTTAAATTTTGGATGTAATTGTTTGTCTGATAATTATTTTATGGTCAAAATTTAACACGATAATTTATGGTCACTTACTTAAATATCCAACCCTTTTAAATTATGCTGGTACAGATTAATATCACCGAATTAGGGTCTTTTTTGAAATATGGCGTGACAGGCTTGAGTGCCATTGCCTTTATTCTGACCTACTTTTTGTTATTTAGAGAGAGTAGCAGACCAAAGCCTCGTCAAGAAATTATCAAAACGATTCGTTTATTTATGTGGGTAACCATTATTCTGGGAGTGGTGTCTGGAGTATCGTCGATTCTGAAACCCGATACAGCTAGTCCAGATTATACAGCAACGACTAAGAAAACGACAAAGGCAAAGATTCAAAAAGCGTCTTTTTTACCTGATGCGAACGATGAATTTAAAATAGAAGTTTTTTACGAAAGTGCAAGGAAAGCTGATGCAACTGATTTAGTAAATTTGATTAGTAGTAAAACAGCTTATACGGTCATAAAAACACCGTTAACTGCCTCTAAAAAGGCAAGCTTGAAAATCCATGATAGTCAAATTCGTCATGAATTATCAGAACAAAAAGTAGCGAGTAAATTGAAATCAATAGGAGAGGAAGTAGCGAGTCTTCGATTGAAGCAAATAACAAGTAATTCGCCCAATTATGTGAGTGTTTTTATTTGTGAGTAACATAGCAATAAATAAAAATAGCCTCTGACTACACAACTGGTCAGAGGTCTTTTTATTAGAAACGGATGGTAGTAGCTCCATTAGGGTAGCTCCACTAGGGTAGCTCCACTA
>JBMLRK010000066.1:0-1860 GCA_049241065.1 Spirosomataceae bacterium | reverse complement strand
ATGGACGAAGCTGCTACTCGTGCAAACATTTTTGTAACAGCTACAGGTAACGTAAACATCATCAAAGGTCGTCATTTCTTAGCAATGAAAGACAAAGCGGTAGTTTGTAACATTGGTCACTTCGATAACGAAATCGACATGGCTTGGTTAAACGGAACTTACGGAGCTACCAAACAACAAATCAAACCTCAAGTTGATTTGTATGAAATAGAAGGAAAAGAAATCATCATTTTAGCAGAAGGACGTTTAGTAAACTTAGGTTGTGCTATGGGACACCCATCGTTTGTAATGTCTAACTCATTCTGTAACCAAACATTAGCTCAATTAGAGTTATGGTTGAACACAGACAAATATGAGAAAAACGTGTACATCCTTCCTAAACACTTAGATGAGAAAGTAGCGAAATTGCACTTAGCTCACATCGGTGCTAAATTAGAAGTATTAGACACAGAACAAGCTGCTTATATCGGCGTTTCAGTAGAAGGTCCATTCAAATCAGACTTATACCGTTACTAGGATTTAGTTATTTCAATAAAAAAGGAGGCTGTCTTGTAGATAGTCTCCTTTTTTGTTTTAACAACTCCTTCAAAATAAGAGAAAGCCCATCCAGCGAGATGGGCTTTCAATAACACTAACCCAAAAAAACTATTCACTAATTCTAAATTGCAAATCTCTCACAACAATAGGAGTTGAATTAATATTGTTTTTAATGAATACTTCTAAATAATCTCCTTGATTAATCTCAGCCACCGTTTCCAGTGTCAATTGAAAACCTTCGCCTTTTGCCTCAAGAGCAATCGAAGAATTTGGAGCAATTTGAAGCAACCCATTTTTATACACCGCCACCGACAAGTCTGAATTTGCCTCAGGGGTTTTTCCGCTTGCATTAACATAAATGCGTGCATTTAGCGTTCTTTTACCAGTATAGGTAACTCGGTTGGGAGTAGCGACAAAGCCATCGGCTTTCATTACCGTTGTTTCTCCAGCTATTTTGGTAAACAAATTAGGCGAAATCAACTTTGTGGCGGCTGTATTTTCATTCATATACAGAAAGGCATAAGGTTTTGTATCAGGTAGCCCCGCCCCATTCTGTCTCATTTCCCAACCTGGTGTATAAGAGTCAAAACCACTGATCAATACCGCAGGGCCTCTAAATAAATTACCATTCATTCTTGCCTGATCAACCTTTGCTTTCTCATGAAATTTAACAGCCGTACTCCCCGAGAAAA
Organism: Spirosomataceae bacterium; assembly: GCA_049241065.1. Lineage (GTDB taxonomy): Bacteria > Bacteroidota > Bacteroidia > Cytophagales > Spirosomataceae > JALRIJ01. The sequence continues at coordinate 631 of JBMLRK010000066.1, read as the reverse complement.
CAAAATAGTTATTAGACATATCAATATCATTTGCCTCAAAATCAGCTAAAAACTCAATTCCAACCCCTGAAGATATTCCCGTAATGTAATTATAGGCACTACAAAACTTTCCTGTCGTTCCCGTTACTTTCAGACCGTCTCTACATCTCCAAAAATTGGTTGTAATAAACATCGAATTGAAGCCACTAAACCGTCCTACTCCTCCGCTAGATACTCTTGGGGCTTCTACTACCGAATTCCCTGCTAAGAGATTCAAGGCTTTTGTTCCAGAATTATCTTCAAAATCATACGCTGTAGTAGCGGCACTTAATGGAATAATACATACCTTTTCTAAATAAACATCTGCTTCTTGGCTTCTGAGAACAGCGCCTTTGGTAGCAGAAAGAATTCGATCTTTTCCTGGGTCTAAGCCTCGTAAGCCTGCTCCATTGAGGTTGATACTATTCAAACCGATGTCAACAGAACCAGAAATAATATATACTTTGGCAGAATTGAGGGTAATTACGCCATTCTGAGGAGTGGGAAAATCGCTAAGAGCATCAACATAAACAATACTGGAAGGAAGTGGACTTGAAATGTCTTTTTGAGCAAATGAAGTGGTTAGTACACACAAAAATAAGAGCATCGAACG
>JBMLRK010000065.1:0-4402 GCA_049241065.1 Spirosomataceae bacterium | reverse complement strand
TAGGATACTATCAAAAAGATGAATTTATCCGAGAAGAGCCGTCCTTCCCTCTGATAGGTTGGGTGAGTCTTTTTCCAAAAAGAAATGCTGCTTTACGTACTTTGATAGTGGATATAAAGCAATTGGTCGATTCTTTAGGATAAAATGTAGTAAAAAAATAGTATTTAATACTGAAATCTTGCAATTATACCTGAATAATTGGTATTTTTGTAGAAACAAATTAGTACTGTATAGAACAGTTGGCTTGTGCAATCGTTTGAACATCGTCTTCCCTTAAAAATACGGTCTTTTTTAAGGAAAATGTCTTTGATATGTACAATTTTAGCAATTTATCGGTAATAAGCTCAAGAATCTTATTATTTATATTGATTGAAAAATTGTAAATTCGAGCTTAATTATAGTACAAATCCTTGATTACGTAACATCAATTTTAAAAAAACATCTCATGCAAAAAGGACTTCAAACCCTTGATTACCTCGTATTCTTCTTTTATTTCATCCTCGTTGCAGGATATGGTTATTGGATTTATCAAAAGAAAAAATCAAAAGAAGCCTCTTCAACTGACTTTTTCTTAGCAGAAGGTTCACTTACTTGGTGGGCGATTGGTGCATCAATGATTGCCTCAAACATTTCAGCCGAACAATTTATCGGTATGGCTGGTAATGGTTTTAAAATGGGTTTAGCTATTTCTGCCTATGAGTGGATGGCTGCTGCTACGTTGATTATTGTTGCGGTTTTCTTCATGCCTATTTATTTGAAGAACAAGATTTTTACGATGCCTCAATTCTTGAAACAACGTTATAATTCTACGGTAAGTACAATCATGGCGGTGTTCTGGTTGATTTTATACGTAGTTGTTAACTTGACTTCAATTTTATATTTAGGAGCTTTAGCAATTACAACAATCTCTGGTATTGACTTTACTGTATGTATGTGGGCATTGGCTTTCTTTGCAGTTGTTATTACCTTAGGAGGTATGAAAGTAATTGGTTTTACTGACGTTATTCAAGTGTTTTTCTTAATCTTAGGTGGTTTGTGTACTACGTATTTAGCATTAACATTGGTATCTCAGCAATTTGGTACTGAAGGAGCTATGGCTGGTTTATCTGAAATGTACACCCGTTCAAACGACCACTTCCACATGATTTTGAAGAAAGACAATCCAAACTTCTCTTCATTACCAGGCTTAGCAGTGTTATTGGGTGGTATGTGGATTGTAAACTTAAACTATTGGGGTTGTAATCAGTACATCACACAACGTGCTTTAGGAGCATCGCTTCCAGTAGCTCGTGAAGGCTTGTTATTTGCAGGTTTCTTGAAATTATTAATGCCATTAATCGTGGTAATTCCAGGTATTGCTGCTTACGTATTATACCAAAACGGAATGTTCCAACAAGAAATGTTAGGGGCAGATGGTACGGTTAATGCTGACCACGCTTATCCAGTGTTGTTAGACTTATTACCAAAAGGATTGAAAGGGCTTTCATTTGCTGCGTTAACTGCTGCGATTGTAGCTTCATTAGCTGGTAAAGCGAACTCAATTTCAACAATCTTTACCTTAGATATTTACAAGAAATTTATCAAGAAAGATGCTACTGAGCAAGAGTTAGTAACAATGGGACGTATTGTGATTGTAGTAGCAATGGTAATTGCTATCTTCATTTCTCCATTCTTAGGAATTGATAAAAAAGGTGGATTCGACTTCATTCAAGAAATGACAGGTTATGTGTCTCCAGGTATCTTTGCTGTATTCTTGTTAGGTTTCTTCTGGAAACGTGCTAACTCTGCTGGTGCAATGGCTGCAACAATTGGTTCAGTTATCATTTCATTGGTTTTGAAAGAATTGCCAGAATGGACAGGAATGTACGACACTGTTCTTTATTCTACATTTGTAGATGGAGAGGGAAAACACTTAATTCCTTTCTTAGATCGTATGGCATTAACATTCTTAATCTGTGTGATTATGATGGCTGTGTTAGGTCTTGCTGACCCGTCAACGAAAGAAAATCCGAAAGCATTGGCAATTGATGCTTCGATGTTCAAAACAAACAGAGCATTTGCAATCGGTTCTGGCGTAATTATCGCTTTGTTGGTTGCTTTATATACCATTTTCTGGTAGGAATTTTCATATTCGATATATGTTTTAATAGAAAAGGCATCGGGGAAACTTGATGCCTTTTTTGTATTTTTGCCTTTATGTCAACTACAAAGAAACTCATTATTATTGCAGGGCCAACAGCGGTGGGAAAAACCGATTTGTGTGTAAAACTTGCTCAATTGCTCGATACAGAAGTTGTTTCGGCAGATTCTCGACAATTTTATCGTGAATTGGCGATTGGAACAGCCAAACCTACTCCCGAAGAAATGCAGGGAGTAACACATCATTTTGTCGATTCACATAGTATTCATGATTATTATAGTGTTGGGGACTATGAAAAAGACTGTTTAGCTGTATTGGAAGAGATTTTTTCGAGAAAAGATGTTGCTATTTTAACGGGAGGCTCTGGAATGTTTATCAAGATAGTAACTGATGGAATTGATGAAATGCCAGAGGCTGATTTAATATTACGAACAAGTTTGATGAACCGTTTAGAAACGGAGGGACTAACTCCACTGGCATCCGAATTAGCCAGTTTAGACCCTGTCTATTTTGCGGAAGTTGACCAGCAAAACCCACAGCGCATTGTACGTGCTTTGGAAGTATGTTTAAGTACAGGGCAACCTTTTTCGAGTTTTAGGAAAAACCAAAAAGCCGAACGTCCTTTTACAAGCATACGCATTGGTTTAGAAAGACCCCGTGAGGAGTTGTATCAGCGTATTGATAAACGGATGGATTTGATGTTAGCTGCTGGGCTAGAAGAGGAAGCCTTGCGTTATATTGACTATCGAGATCATTATGCCTTGAAAACGGTTGGATATAAAGAAATCTATGAACACTTAGATGGCGACTACGACAAAGAAGAAATGCTTCGTTTATTGAAACGAAATTCACGTCGTTATGCAAAACGGCAATTAACTTGGTTTAGAAATCAAGATGACTTCACTTGGTTCGATGCCAAGAACGAAGAAGCGATTATTTCTTTTGTGAAACAACTCGTGTAGTTTTACTAACAATCGTTTTGATGATTTTAGCTTCTACTTTCTTTTTAGTAGCCAAGATATTGTGCGGAAATCCAATGCCGAAAGATTGACTTGAAAGTCCTAGTAAACAGATTGTTAAGAGAGATAAGATGATCGTTTTCATGTTGATTTTTATGTTTATTATTACTTGGTTGATTGTCATTTTTAAATCTGATTCAAAGATATGGGTTTAAGATGGTATTATGCAATACATAGTACTATATTTTATCAACAAATTTGGATGAATGGTAGAATTATAGGATGAATGGAATACCTTTTCCGATAAATAGATGCAAGAATCGTGTAAAAGGTTGCATAAGGTATTGGATTTTTTAAAAGGGGGAGGTATTATCATAGTATTAGCTGAAAATTATTTTATTGTTTACTAAACGGTACTTGTAGTATCGTAAACTTTTTGACTATTACTTTTGATGTCAAAAAACATGTTATTGGTATGAGCTTATTGGAGATAACCACAGGAATCCTGATTTGTTGGATTATTTTAATGATTGTTTGGGAGCGAGTGCGTCCCTTTCGTAAAGGCTTACCGTTGTTGAGAGAAGGGATTTGGGTGGACATTATTTGGTACACACTTATTCAGAGTTATTTCCTGAAAATTATTATTTTCGACTATATCATTCAGCCCGCTCAACACGCTATTGATTGGTCTGATTATCAATTTGTAAGTCGTTGGCCTATTGCCGTTCAAGTGCTATTTTTTGTTGTGACGCATGACTTGTATATTTACTTATTTCATCGTTTCCAACATGCCAATAAATATTTTTGGAGAACACACGAAGCACATCATTCGGCAAAAGAGGTTGATTTTATTGCGGGTTCAAGGTCTAATGCCCTTGAAATTATGATTAACCAAACAATCGAATTTTTACCTATTTTTATATTAGGTGCAGACCCTGCCGTTTTACCCATCAAGGCATTATTGGATGCGATGTTTGGGATGTTTATTCATGCGAATATTGACGTAAAGTTGGGTAAATGGAAGTACTTGTTTAATTCACCCGAATTGCATTTATGGCATCATGCCAATTATCAAGAAGTCTTTCATGCGAATTTCTCCACCAAGTTTGCAACATGGGATTATCTATTTGGAACAATTTATGACCCGAATAAAAAACCAGGGAATGAGCGAGAAAATTGGGGGCTTTATTACGAATTTCCGAGAGATTATTTCTTGCAACACGCTTTTTCAATCAAGCGTTTCGACGAAAAAGATTTATTGAAATATCCCTTATTTCGCTGGTATTATAACTTGAGACCGAAT
>JBMLRK010000064.1:0-1707 GCA_049241065.1 Spirosomataceae bacterium | reverse complement strand
AGATTATGAAGCCCTAAAATACTTTACCGAATTTTGGTTAAGCGATAACACAGACCCGCTTGAACGAGTGTTTATCCAATATGAATATTCGTATTTTTACCCAGCTATTACGCACTGTAATCACATTACCGACTGGAGTAAAGTGGGGTTGAAATACCGTACAGACGTAGCCATGATGGGCAAAATGGGTTACGATATTGTGGTAAGTAACTTAACAGAACAAGAGTTGACTTTTAGTCAGAAGGCTTTAGAGAATTATAAAAATATCAATAGTCTTGTTTGGAAGGGAGATTTATATCGCCTTCAAAGCCCTTGGGAAAAAGCCTATGCTTCGTTGATGTTTACCGACGCAGTACAAAGTCATGCAGTCATGTTTAACTATTTGACAACCAATCGTTTTGATATGGTTTATAGCCCAACACCAATTAAGTTAAAAGGGCTAAATCCAACAAAGAATTACCGTGTAAGCGAAATCAATTTATTCCCAGGTACAAGTACTACCTTGAATGCTGATTTAGTATATTCTGGAGATTATTTGATGAATGTAGGGGTTAATCCAGATATGGGACTGAAAAGAACTAGTGTAGTTTTGGAGATTACCGAAGTAAAATAGTGGGCGTTTAAGTAGAATAAGTGGATTCTTAGTATCTTGCATACACAAGAATTCACTTATTTTTTTAAACAGGATAGTTTTTTTGAAAGATAGTTAATGAGGAACGTTTACGAGAAAATACAAGAGTTAGAAGATATTCCAACCTATTCAAAGCATGAACAATTAGTTCAAGGAATCATCAATGCCATTGATGAAAAATTACTGGTGCAGGGGCAAGCATTACCTTCTGTCAATAACATGATTAAGGAAATCGGCTTTGCTCGTGAAACCATCATGAAAGCCTATACCGATTTAAAAAATCGGGGTATCATTGAGTCTAAAAATCGCTTAGGCTATTTCGTGGCGAATGAAGATACCGACCAAACCCTAAAAGTGGCATTACTAATGTTTGGTTTTGATACCTTTCAAGAAATTTTTTACCGTAATTTTCGAGAAGAATTAGGCGAAAAAGTCCATTTAGATGTGTTCTTTCATCACAATAATATTGATGTTTTTGAAACCATTCTTAATCATGTGAAGGGCAAATACGGCATGTATGTCGTTGCCCCAATTCCGCATCCGAAAACAGCGTCTATTTTAAAAACAATTCCCTTGAATAAGTTTTTGATGATTGACCGTTTTGAACAACTCGAAGGGGATTATTCCTACATTGCTCAGGAGTTCGAACAGTCTAGTTATCAGGTTTTTGTGAATTTATTAGATGAAATAAAACGATTTGGTAAAATGACATTTTATTATCGTCCAGCCTCTATTATTCCCATCGAAATATTGCGTGCATTCAAACGATTCTATAAAGAGTTTGACATAAAAGGCGAAATTAAAACGAAGTACGAGAAAGGGAGTTTGGAGAAAGGAATGGTCTATTTCACCCTTGACAATGCAGATATTTTTGAGATGCTCAAAGATTGTAAAGACAAAGGCTTTAAATTAGGAGAAGATATGGCCCTGTTATCGCACAACGACGAACCTGTAAAGGAAATCATCTGGGATGGTATCACAACGTTCTCGGTAGATTTTGGCGAAATGGGAAGAAAAGCCGCTCGATTCGTCTTAACTCGTGAAAAAATACAGGAAATTCTACCAACCATTTTATA
>JBMLRK010000063.1:0-1562 GCA_049241065.1 Spirosomataceae bacterium | reverse complement strand
CTCAACTTTGTACTAGTCGGTAGCTTACTGTTTTTAAGTAACATCAACGGCACGCAACTTGTTGGCGAAAATGAGTCTGTCTATACCAACAATATGACGGTGATGGCATGGGGCATGACTTCTGTGCTTGCGATGATGATTGTTTCGGAGTTCTTCATGCCGATTTACTTAAAAAGTGGTATTACGACCACTCCCGAATATTTAGAACAACGTTTCGATAAAGCCACCCAACAGATTGTTTCTCTTATTTTTTTGGTAAGTTATCTCGTCAATATGTTGCCCTCTGTGCTATACAGTGGTGCAGTCGTATTTAAGGGACTTTTTGATTGGTCTGGCTATTTAGGTTTAAACGACTGGTACGTTTTAATTGGAATTGTCTGGTTTTTAGGAATCTCGGCCACTATTTACGCCTTAGTTGGGGGTGTTAGAGTCTTGGCTTTATCTGATACCTTGTTAGGGCTTTCATTATTAATTGGAGGAATAAGTCTTCCTTATTTTGGCATTAAAGCACTTGGTAACGGCAATTTACAAGATGGATTCACCATATTGCTAGGTTCACATCAAGAACATTTTAACGCTATTGGTACAAGTACGGATGCCATTCCTTTTAGTACCATTTTTACGGGAATGCTTCTGATAAATCTCAACTATTGGGGGATTGAGCAATACATCGTTCAACGTACCCTGTCTGCTAAAAACCTTGCCGAAAGCCAAAAGGGACTAGCTCTGGCAGCGGTAGGAAAATTACTTTCACCACTCATGTTGAATTTGCCCGGTATTATTGCTGTTCATTTGTATCCCAACATTGCCAATAGTGCGGAGGTTTTTCCAAAGTTAGCAGGAGACGTACTGCCGTCGATTTGTATTTTCTTTATTGCATTCGCTATTTTGGGTGCTGCCATTACAGGCTTCAATGCGGGGCTAACAAGCAGTAGTACGTTATTTGTAATGAATATTTATAAACCATATTTTTCCAAAAAATATAAGGCGGCACTTAGTGACCACCAACAAATTAAAGTCGCTAAGTACTTCCAAGTCATTGTGGCAATCTTGGCAATGTGTATCGCTCCATTTATCTATTACGTTAAAGGAGGGTTTTATAATTATTTACAAATGGTAGGGAGTGTTTTTAGCGTACCCATCTTTACGATTATTTTTGTAGGCTTTATCACCAAATGGACACCCGCCCTTGCTGCCAAAATTGGACTTATCTTTTTTGTCAGTAGTTACGCCATCCTTCAGTTTTTCTGTAATACAGGAATTCATTACCTACATTTACTAGGGATTCTCTTTGTCGTAACAACTGCAATAATGTTACTGATTGGCAAAATGTATCCTAGAGAAACCCCTTTTATCCTCATTGATAAACATCAAATTGATATTCATCCGTGGAAAAATAGATATGCGTATTACGCTGTCTTACTACTTCTAATGGTGTTCATCTACATCTTATTTTCTCCTCTTGGTTTAGCCAAATAACGTCTCTGATTTTTTGATATTCTTGTGTTAACCATTAAGGAATTCAGCGTATTAAGTTTTGTTATTATCTCACATTTCTAACG
>JBMLRK010000062.1:0-2498 GCA_049241065.1 Spirosomataceae bacterium | reverse complement strand
AGACATCCAAACCAGCCCAAGCTTTTGCCGTCAAAATACGTTTTACACGCTCGTCTATATCACTTTGCTTTAATTCGCCAGTTTCCAAGGCTTTCTTGATTGCCTTAAAAGCGGCTGGTACATCCAAGAAAGTTTCTAAAATATCATTCCCTGCCAAAATCGCTTTTACGTTAGCCGTTCCTTCTGGGAAAAACTTTACTGCTCCCTGCATATCCATTGCATCGGTAAAGACTAAGCCTTTGAAGCCCAATTCTTTTCTCAGTAAATCGGTAACAATATTTTTAGACAAAGTAGAAGCTAAATTTTTAGTAGAATCTAACGACGGTACACTAAGGTGAGCCACCATTACCCCTTGTAAACCATTTTTAATTAATTCCCGATAAGGGTATAACTCTAGGCTATCGAGGCGTTGACGGTCGTGGGCAATGAGTGGTAAATCGTAGTGCGAGTCCGCTCCTGTATCGCCATGTCCAGGGAAGTGCTTTGCCGACGTGATTACTCCTCCTCGTTGCAAGCCCTTCATGTATGCAAGAGCCTTTTCTGTTACCTTCTCACGATTTTCACCAAAAGAGCGAAAATTGATTACAGGGTTATTAGGGTTGTTATTAATATCTACCACAGGAGCGTAACTCACTTGCACGCCCATTCGCTTGCATTGTTGGGCAATTTCATAGCCCATTTCTTCGATGAGTTCGGTTTTCCCGTTCATTGCTCCCAAACTCATTTGATACGGAAAACGAACCGTACTATCGAGACGCATGGCAAGTCCCCATTCTAAATCCATCCCAATCAACATTGGCACTTTAGACAATGCCTGTAGTTTATTGACCAAAATCGCTTGCTTCGTTGGTTGTCCTGCAAAAAAGACAAAGCCCCCTACGTGATAATCCTTTACGATTTGAATCACTCTATTTTCATCGTAAGTAGCATTGAAATTAGCCCGAGGCATCATCAACTGACCAATTTTATCCTCTACCGAAAGGGTATTAAATACCGAGTCAACCCAACGCATATTGGCATTCGGGAATAAATTTTGCTGTGCTTTTAAGCTAAAATTTGCCACCAGTAAGCACAAGGTCAGTAACAAAGTAGTTCTGTTTTTCATCATTTGATTGGTAAAATTGTTTCTATGACCCGTTGGATTAGGAGTACGGGAAGACTACCCAACTATCTATTTTTAACAGTAGGGCAATTTCACATTAAAAATAAGGCTAAAAGACGGATAAATCCTAATTTGACGGATTTGAGAGGGCTTGTGGGGTATAAGGTAGCAATCGAAGTGAGAATCGTAAATTTCACCTAACAGGGAAACTTGTTCCTATAATTTTGTTTATTTTTGTCAAAACTAAGCAAGGCAAATGGAAGAAATATTCATCAAAGACATTCATATCAACAAGGTTCGTCACCTTGAAAATATTCATATTCCTATCTCCAAAACCGAACGAAAACACTTAATTCTTACGGGAAAAAATGGAAGTGGAAAAACGAGTGTTTTGCTAGAAATTAAGCAATGGCTTAATGGGGTTGCTAGTGGAGAACTTTTGCAAGTTCTAGTTGATGACATAGTACTAGTTTCTCTCACATCCGAACCTAATAAAAACCCCAAACAAACAGCCCCAAACCAAAACAATTACGAAGTCAAACAGCTAATAGAGAACTACAAGGACTCTATAGAGAGATTTCAGAAGCAAATACCATTTACAGGAGTAGGAATAGATTTTTCAAATGCTAACCTTTACTCATTCTATAATGAAGGTAACTTCATCCTTACATATTTTGGCGCAAGGAGAAATTTGCAAATTAATGTACCCAAAGGAATCAATAAAGTTGCATTACAAAATAAGTATGACGTTGAGGACAATGCAGGTGCAAATTTTGTTCAATACATTGTAAACCTCAAGGCAGACCGCTCTTTTGCCCGTGATGATAACGACGATGTTTCGATAAAGCAAATTGATGACTGGTTTCATAACTTTGAAACCAGTTTAAGAAATATTTTTGGAGACGAGCAATTACGATTAGAATTTGACAGAAAGAACTATAATTTCACCTTGATAAATAAGGATGGAGAGGCTTCTGATTTCACTACCTTATCAGATGGTTATTCTACCATTTTGAATATTATTTCAGAGTTAATTATGCGTATGGAAAACAACGCTTCTAAAAGCTACGATATTCAAGGCATTGTTCTGATTGACGAAATTGAAACGCATTTACATATTGATTTACAGAAAAAAATATTACCATTTTTGACGAGTTTTTTCCCTAAAATCCAGTTTATTGTTACAACCCACTCCCCTTTTGTACTGAATTCGGTGGACAATGCGGTAATTTATGATTTAGAGAAAAAGCTACTTGTAGAAGACCTGTCTGGCTATTCGGTTAATGCAATCATTGAGAGTTATTTTGATTCAGATGATTATTCTGAGATTGTAAAGAAAAAAGTAATCGCATACGAACGCTTATTAACGAAAGAACAACTATCGGAAGACGAAAAA
>JBMLRK010000061.1:18241-20578 GCA_049241065.1 Spirosomataceae bacterium | reverse complement strand
CCTTTCAACGAAGAATAATAAGCTCTTCCGTTATTAATTTTAGTAAACTCCTCTACAAATTCTACCAAATACTGGTCTCTAGCAATCATAAAAGTTGTTACAGGGATTTTCAGACGGCGACACTGAGCGGCAAGCGTTAAGGTTTTATTCAGAATTTTTTTATCTAAGCCAAACGAATTTTTATAATAGCGAATCCCTTCTTTTAAGCACGTCGGTTTACCATCGGTAATCATAAAAATCTGCTTATTTTTATTCTTTCTTCTTCGTAATAAATCCATGGCTAGTTCCAAACCTGCCACCGTATTGGTATGATAAGGGCCTACTTCAAGATAGGGTAAATCTCTAACTTGGATTTGCCAAGCATCATTTCCGAATACAATCACGTCTAAGGTATCTTTTGGATATTTAGTCATAATCAACTCAGAAAGAGCCATTGCTACTTTTTTGGCAGGCGTAATACGGTCTTCGCCATAAAGAATCATTGAGTGCGAAATATCAATCATTAACACCGTGGACGTTTGAGCTTTATACTCCTTATCCATGATTTCGAGGTCATTTTCAGTAAGCATAAAAGCCTCTAAACCGTTGTTGATTTGAGCATTACGGATAGATTCAGTCATGGCAATTTGATCCATCGAATCGCCAAATTGAAATTCTCTTCGGTCGGTATTTGCTTCGTCGCCTGTTCCCTGATAGGGCGTTCGGTGATTGCCACTATTTCCCGTTTTTTTGAGTTTACCAAAAATCTCCTCCAACGACTGTTTACGAATAGATTGTTCCCCTTTGCTGGTTAGCACAGTTTGCTGCTCGTTGTCCTCGTTTTTTTCCTCTTTGATATAGCCTTTCGATTTGAGATCATCAATAAAATCCGCAATTCCATAGCTATCGTCTGTAAGATTGTATTGTTTGTCTAAGGAGGTAAGCCACGACAAGGCCTCGGAGACATTGCCCGCTGTCATGGTAACAAGTTGATTGAAAATATCGAGCAATTGGTCAAACTTTGCCTTATTGCCTTCTGCTGTCTCTTGCGGAATAAATTCTGAAAAACGATAACCAAGCATACAAATATAAATTTTAAGGTAAATTTGCCTATAAATAGAACGTTATTCTGGGGATTTTGTTCATTAAAAACGATTGAACAAAAGGGAATGACTTTAATTAATCAACAAAATAGTTACCGTAAAAATTCATTTAAGATGACATCATTAGAAATTGTTAAGGCATATTACGAAGCCTTTAATCAGCAAAATTGGGAGGGAATGTTGGCTTTAGTGAGTCCAGACATTTGTCACCAGCCTAATCAAGGAGAACCTCGCATCGGAATCGAATTGTTCAAGGAGTTTTTAGGACAAATGGATTATGCCTATGAAGAGCAATTGACGGATATGGTGTTTTTTACGCCTGAAAGTGGCAATCGTATTGCGGCTGAATTTGTGGTAAATGGGATTTACAAGGTAGGAGACGAAGGTTTTCCAGAAGCACACGGACAAACCTATGTGTTACCAGCAGCAGCGTTTTTAGAAGTAACAGACGGTAAAATTAGTCGTGTGACGACGTATTACAATTTACCTCTTTGGATTAAATTGGTAAGTTAGGGTGCTACGGGTTTTAACCCGTAGCCCTTTGTAAATGAACGAGTTGTGCGTCATTTTAAAGAAACACTCTAATGACATTTACAATAAATGACTTACTATTTTGGACAGAACTTATAACTGCCATTTGATTTGCTTTGACAAGATTGTTTTGGACTTGAAATGCAGCATTACCAATTTTTATTTCAGTTTTGACTTGTTTTTTAATCTTCGAATAAAATGACTAGAACAAAAAAACTCATAATGACTCTTGTGTTACCATTGACTATTATTCTCTTTGGGACGGTAACTAAATGGCGGTATGTATATGTAGAAGATGGGCCAGATGATTTTATGTACGGCTTTCCAATGACATTTATTTGTAGTGGTTGGCACACATCAATGTCATTGCAAATTTTTGTTATTGAAATGATTTTTGATTTTTTTGTTTACTTCTCATTTTGCTTGACAATTATAACATTAATAGACAGATTCATCAAACTAGTGACCATCAAAAAATCTTTTAAGTTTGGACTTTATGGACTTGCTTTACTAACGATAATACTTTATGGGCTTGTTTTTTCAAATCCAGATAATATATTTGAAATGAAACGAGATTTTAAGTATAAAGAAATTAGGAACGGATATAAATTTATATTGCAACAAGACAAGAGATAAAAAAACGAATGCAGAGTAAGAGGTTTTTGTGCAAGTGTGGCTTGACAGAAGAGCAATTAGCAACAGAATGCAATTATGGTCAGATGCT
>JBMLRK010000061.1:0-18141 GCA_049241065.1 Spirosomataceae bacterium | reverse complement strand
ACTTCGTAACCTTTGTCTGATGGATGAAGTCCGTCGTAGGTCATAGCGATGGATTCTACTGGATAGGGATATTCATCTTTTGCCGCATCAAAAGGGACATCAATAAAATCGGGATATGGATAGTTTTTGTACAAACCTGTTTGCGGGTCTTTTAGTCGCTTAAAATGCACAAGCTTTTTAAGTGCTAATTTCTTTTCGTGGTACAAATCCACGACAGGGATTTTTTCCTCCTTACCGACTGCCAATACAACCTCTGCAAATCGCTCTAAATACTGCCCATTTTTATCTCGATACGAACCATACGCATGGTTTTTCATGTTAGTAATATAGACAAAATCAACTCGTGGTAGCGGAGTAATCAACACAATTTTAGCCTCTGGATTCAAAGATTTTACCTTGTCGATGATAATCCGAAAAGAGCCATAAACCGTAGCTGTTCCTGTGTTATTCTGATAATCGGCTAAGATACCCAGTGTTTTGCCTTGCCACCAGTCGTTCGTTCCCAAAAAAATTGAATATACATCGGCTTTTATCAAACCCAATTTTTCAATTTGTTCTGCGGTACGTACGGATGTCCAGCCATTATGTCCTTGATTGATAAACGACCAATTGGGTAATTGTTCCACAATGCGAGTCATATACCCTTTGGTGATGCGATTGCCCGTTTCGTTGGGGTGATCGTTAAGGTAAGTTATCGAATCGCCGATGGCTACCCATGTAACTTTTTTAGGAGTAAAGGACAATAAAAGACCTACAAATAAGGCGAAGAGGAGTTTTTTCATAATTGCTTGTTGTGATAATTTTTTCGTTTTGTCTTCATTAAACGCTAAATTACACGCTTTCTGTAAGAAATGTCAACTTATTATCAATCACCCATGAACGCAAGTACCTTAATCGAACAATTGAACCTACAAGCTCATCCAGAAGGAGGGTATTATCAGGAAACCTACCGTTGCAAAAATAGTCTGAAGGTGACTGAAAATGCAGAAAGAAGCATATCGACAGCTATTTATTTTTTATTGAAAGACCAGGATAAATCGCATTTCCACCGTATTAAATCCGACGAACTTTGGTTCTTTCATCTAGGTCAAAGTTTAGAAATCTTGTTGCTAGAAAACGGGACGCTCCGAACCATTACGTTAGGTAGTAATCTGTTGGCAGGAGAGACCTTGCAAGCCGTTGTACCAGCCAATACGTGGTTCGCTTCTCGTCTGAAAGATGGATATGGCTTTGGATTAGTTAGTTGTACGGTTGCTCCAGGGTTTGATTTTCAGGATTTTGAACTGGCTACAAAGTCTTCATTATTAGCAGCATATCCTCATTTGTCAGAAGTAATTCAAGAGATGACCTTAAATGATTAGGAAGTATCGTTAGTCAACGATTTCGTACGGGCTAATTTGTAATGAAACCAAATTTTATTCTTTATCGTTGATTTGGTACGTACTTATAACTTACCCAAATCCCTGTTTTATTTAACGTAACAAATATGAAACACTATTTCACTACCTCAATTGGGCTTTTACGGCTCGTTGGTTTATTAGAAGGATTGTCGTTTTTAGTCCTCGTTTTTATAGGAGTCCCCTTGAAATACTTTTTAGATAGTCCCGCTCTAGTGAAGTCATGTGGCCCTGTGCATGGGGTGCTATTTATCTGGTTTATTGCGAATACCTTGTTGGTTGCTTATCAGAAAAAGTGGAGTTTCTTTAGTACCACATGGAAGGTTCTGATTGCCTCTTTTATCCCTTTTGGGACTTTTTATGTCGATAAACATATTCTTAGTAAATACTAGAGGGCTAATATCATTTTCGCTTATTTATTCATGCAACAACTTCGTTATATCCGTAAACAAGGAGCTGAAATTGCCTCGGTAATTGATGATTTAGCTCAATTAAGAATTGCTGTTTTTTACGATTTTCCCTATCTCTATGAAGGTACAATCGACTACGAACGCATTTACCTACAAACCTACGTACAAGCCGAAAAAGCTTTTTTATTTGCTGTGTACGATGGTGATAAAATGGTAGGTGCAACAACCTGTATTCCGTTGAGCAACGAAACCCCAGAGGTTCAAGAACCTTTTGTTAATGCTGGAATGGACGTTGATTCGATTTTTTATTTCGGAGAAAGTATTCTGTTAGCTGCTTATCGGGGGCATGGTTTGGGACATCGGTTTTTTGACGAACGAGAGGCTCATGCTGCAAGTTTTGGCACGTTTAAACAAACGTGTTTTTGTGCCGTTGACCGTGGCGAATCGCATCCTTTACAGCCAATAGATTATCGACCAAACGATGCTTTTTGGCTTAAAAGAGGTTATGAAAAAACACCTTCGCTTCAATGTACGATGGAATGGCTCGACCGAGGTGAAACTCAGGCAACTTCCAAACCCATGATTTTTTGGACTAAATCTCTTGTATAGTTTTATGAATGTAACAATTGCTGCAGCTCAATATCCCATTACGGCTCATGTAGATTTGGCTGCTTGGAAAACTCATACCGAGCAATGGGTACAACAAGCCGTAAATCAACAGGCGACGCTTCTGTTGTTTCCAGAATATGGAGCAATGGAATTGGTGAGTATTTTAGCAAAGGAAATACAAACTGATATTCGTGCTCAAATTATTGCCCTTGATTCCCTTAAAGAGGACTTTTGCCTCTTTTTTGAAGACCTTGCCAAGCGTTATCAAGTAATTATTGTCGCTCCAAGTATTCCTGTGGTAGAAGACGACAAGCACTATAATCGGGTATTTGTTTTTTCTGAAAAAGGACTGGTTGGGTATCAAGATAAGTTTTTTATGACTCGTTTTGAAAATGAAGAATGGGGGATTCATACTGCTCCAAAACAGCTTACGTTGTTTGAAGCGGAGTGGGGTAGTTTTGGTATTCAGATTTGTTATGATGTAGAGTTTGCTTTGGGTTCACAGCATTTATGTCAGGCGGGAGCGTCCTTAATTTTAGCACCAAGTTGTACGGAAACCATTCGTGGGTCTACTCGTGTACACGTGGGGGCAAGAGCAAGAGCCTTAGAAAATCAGGCTTATGTATGTGTTTCTCAGACTGTTGGTAATGCCGAGTGGTCGCCAGCAGTAGATATTAATTATGGTTTTGCAGGATGTTATAGCACAGCCGATAAAGGGCTTCCTCCTGAAGGAATTGTTGACCTAAAACCTGCTCAAGAAATCGGTTGGTTGGTCGTAACCTTAGACATGGATTTGATTCAATCGGTACGTGATGATGGGCAAGTATTTAATTATAAAGACCATCAAAAAGTTCGTAATGAACTGATAGAAGAAGATATTATGATTAGGAAGACGAGCCTTTAATAAATGTTAACGAAAAGCATATTTTGGCTACACAATTTCGATTTTGGTCGATTTTGTAAGTTGACATTCGTCAAGAACTAAAATAATGTAGTTCCTTTGTACTATTGAATCGCTGATTTGAGGAAATTAACGTCAAATTGGTCAATCAAACTCCTACAAAAACATATAAAAAAAGAGGGAATAGTCTTAAAGACGTTCCCTCTTTTTGTTTACTGTAAAATTTTAACAGGCTTTTTGTTCTCGTCGATAGCGACAAATGTAAATGTTCCGCTAATAGCCTTTTCTCGTTGGTCGGCATACATTTGTTCTACAAAAATGTCAATATGTACTTTCATGCTCGTATTACCAATATGGACTACTCTTCCAATTAATTCAATAAATGTTCCCGCAGGAATCGGTTTATTAAAATCAATACGGTCGCTACTTACCGTTACCATGCGTTGTCGGCTAAATCGGGTTGCGGTAATAAAAGCGACTTCGTCCATTAAGTGCATAGCCGTTCCACCAAAGAGCGTGTCATAATGATTAGTAGTATTCGGAAAGACCGCTTTGATAATATGCGTCTCCGAAGCTTTGATTCGTTCTTCTAAATTCATTTTCAAGTTGTTATAATTGGGTATCTGCTGCAACAAGCAACATTATAACCATGAAGATAGATATGAATTTGAATTTAAAAGAGAATTATTCTATTTTTCTTCAATGCTGTAAGGCAAGAATTCATTCACATTTGTTCCGTAGCGATGCAAATCTCTGATAATGGTCGAACTAATCGGAGCGAGGTGCGGCGAAGTAATCAAAAAGACCGTTTCCATTCCTTTAACTAAATGTCGGTTTACTTGCGAAATAGAGTTTTCGTATTCAAAATCTGTGGTATTTCTCAGACCTCTCAATAAAAATTTAGCTCCCATTTCATGGGCAAATGTTGCTGTAAGTTGATTATAAGCAATTACACGGACGTTTTTGCCAGCAAAAGTTTCTTCTATCCAAGCAATCATTTTCTCAATAGGAAAATAACGAGCTTTGTTCGCATTATGACCTATCCCGACAATTACCTCGTCGAAGAGCGGTAAAGCCCGCAATACAATGTCTTCATGTCCTTTCGTAAAAGGATCAAAAGACCCAGGGAAAAAAGCAATTTTCTTGTCCACTTGACTACAGTTTAAATGTCAGTAAAAATATGAGATTGTATGTTAAAATTACAATAATTGTTGTCCCGTTTTTATTTCTTTGAAAAAATAATCTGAGGTTGTGTGAAAAGTTTATGAGCGACTAAAGTTGAAGGCAGACGTTTTATTTTGCTAAATTAAGTTATTTGGCATAAAATGATTTGAACTTTAAACTTTACACTTTTTACATATCTTCTTGGGTGCAAGGTCTCAGAAGGGAATGCAACCAAGAAGTCTGCTAGTGTAAAAGATTACTATAATCACTTCGGGTATCTTTGAGAATGATTTCAGGAAGATAGTCAGACAAAAGCGTAACTATTGGGCTTTTACTGTCTATTTCTCCCCAAAGCGTTGTCGTTGTTTCGGAGAGAACTATTGCTAACTCATTTAGGGCATAAAGTAGAAAAAATGCAATATCCTCTGTGGTCTGGTATAGGAAACGATTACAAAATAGTAATTGCTCATTTTGATGAATTAATACAAAAAAATGGTCTTTGTACAGATACACATTGGCTTTTGTCAAGGAGTCTGTATTTTGTATTGTTTTTTCACAAAGTACACTCGATTGATGCTCCGAGGAAACGACAACAAAGGGGTATTGTTCCATTAGCCAGTTATAGGTGGCTGTTTCGTGCGTATAAACCGTTATTACTTTACCTGCTAAAATTGAATCATATTTGACCTCTTGTTCGTTCGATAATAAGTTACCCTTTGCTAGTTGGATGTAATAGCTGCTATACTCTTTTTGAAATAAACTTGCTGGAATTTGGGTGAAAAATTGATTGTTGAACCGAACAGATACACGGTTCCATTTGATGGAATTGAGCAACCCATGATCTTTATATACTTCCTTAATACCTTCTAAAATAGAATCGTCCTTGCTTTCGGTAGGCAATGAATAGCACTCTAGCCACAAAGGGTTATGTTCTTTGTTTTCAGTTGCCCAGCAATAAAAGTAAGCATCATTAATTTCTAAGTGTAGCGTATAGCGGCTCAACTCTTCGTATAGAAAAGTTGGGCTAGTAAATTGTTTAGTGAGTATGAGTCTTTTTTTCAAGGGTATTTTACATTAAAATCAAACGGGTGTTCCTATCAAGTAACAAGACGTTATCTGGAGGTACTTAAAGCTAGTAGGTTAAGTAGCTGCTTTATTAAATCCAAAATTCAACATTACTAGCGTACGAAGGATTGAAAAATAGTATTTTTTGACCAATTTTGTAAAACTCTTTTTGACGATGGGCTAATACCCATCGCTAAGATATGTCGCCCTTTCAGGGCTAAAATGTACTGTCTTAGCCCTGAAAGGGCGACATACCTAAGCCTAGGGTGAAGCCCTAGGTCTCGAAATTTAAATTTATCAAACGTTTCTCAATCCTTCGTACACTACTAATTCAACATCCAACATTTTACATCATTGCTTACTTATTATTCGATAAAACCCTTACTTGTCATTAATTCATCTAAAGAGTTACAACGTGAGAAAATCCGATGTGTATTCTCAGGAGGAAGTGCCTTAATTTCCTCAAAGGTCATCCAGCGAATATCGTCAATAATTTGGGTGGTCATTTCTGGGTCAGCACCTTGAGCGACTACCCCATTGAGAATCCGAACACGAAAGAAAAGTTCGATTGCATGAAGCGGTGGCGCTAAAAATTCGTTGACAAAAAGCATTTCGTCCACCACTATTTCCGTGTGGGTTTCTTCTAAAAATTCTCTTTTCAAGCCCTCCGTTACTGATTCACCAAACTGTAAACCACCTCCAGGCGGACACCAAAAATCACCACCTTTTACCACACCCAAATGGTTTATCATCAAAATACGTCCGTCTTCAATACATAATCCACAAACCCGTAAACGTAGTTGTTGTCCATAGAGTGTTAGTACTTGTTGGTGTGCAATATCCATATTTTTTCGTAAATTTGCGTAAGTTCTCGGCAAAGTTAAGCGTGTCAATGTTTTTTTTCCTAATCTTGCCCATAATATCTAGTGCCACTTAGTCGATTACTCAAATTCTGATCAATCAATTCACAATTCTTAAATTCAAAGAATGCTTAGCGTATCCAATGTATCTCTCCGTTTTGGTAAACGGGTTCTTTTTGAAGATGTTAATATTAAATTTACCGAAGGTAACTGTTATGGTTTAATTGGTGCGAATGGAGCAGGAAAGACCACTTTCTTAAAAATCCTTTCGGGCGAAATTGAATCGCAAACGGGTTCTGTATCCATGAATCCGGGAGAACGTATGTCTATCTTGAGGCAAAATCATTTTGAGTATGAAGATTATACCGTTCTTGAAACGGTTATCATGGGGAATAAACGCCTTTATGACATCATGCAAGAAAAAGATGCGATCTACTTAAAAGAGGATTTCACAGAAGAAGATGGTAATCGTGCGGCTGATTTAGAAGCGGAATTCGCAGAAATGAATGGTTGGGAAGCGGAAGCAGATGCAGGAATGCTATTAGGTGGCTTGGGTATTAAAGAGGATTTACACTATACGCTTATCAAAGACTTGAACGGTTCTGATAAAGTGAAAGTGTTATTGTCGCAAGCCCTATTTGGTTCGCCTGATATTTTATTGCTTGATGAACCTACCAACAACTTAGATATTGAGTCGATTTTGTGGTTGGAAAACTTCTTGCAAAATTTCAAAAATACCGTTGTGGTTGTATCCCATGACCGTCACTTCTTGGATAATGTATGTACACACATTGCCGATTTAGATTTTGGTAAAATTCAATTATATGGTGGTACTTATACCTTCTGGTATGAATCATCACAATTAGCTGCTCGTCAGCGTTCAGACCAGAACAAGAAAGCAGATGAGAAACGTAAAGAATTAGAAGAGTTTATCCGTCGTTTCTCTGCCAACGTTGCCAAATCAAAACAAGCAACTTCTCGTCAGAAAATGTTGGATAAATTACATGTGGAAGATATTAAGCCATCTTCTCGTCGTTATCCATTCATTAACTTCAAACCAGAGCGTGAAGCAGGCGATCAATTATTGACTGTAGAAGGACTTTCAGCGAAGTCAGACGATGGTTCGTATTTGTTTAAAGATGTTTCCTTTACGATTAATAAAGGAGATAAAGTAGCCTTTATGTCTCGTGATTCATTGGCGGTAACAGCGATGTTTGATATTTTGATGGGCGAACGTAAAGCAGACGGAGGAGAATTTAAATGGGGAGTAACTACCACTCAAGCGTATCTACCAAACGATAACTCTAAGTATTTTGCTGATGGTAGCATCAATTTAGTTGACTGGTTACGTCAATATTCTACTGAAAAAGACGAAAGCTTTATCCGTGGATTCTTGGGTAGAATGTTGTTCTCTGGAGACGAAGCCTTGAAAAAAGCAACGGTAATTTCGGGGGGAGAAAAACAGCGTTGTATGTTTAGCCGTATGATGTTATCTGGGGCAAATGTAACTATTTTTGATGAGCCTACTAACCACTTAGATTTGGAGTCAATTACGGCTTTGAACAACGGAATGGTCGAATTTACAGGTACGATGTTGTTTACCTGCCATGATCACCTTTTAACCCAAACGGTTGCCTCTCGTGTAATCGAATTAGGCTCAAAAGGCTTCCTAGACAAGTTAATGACCTTCGATGAATATATTTCTGATGATAAAGTAAAAGCTCAAAAAGAGAAAATTTACTAAAATGTAGCCCATAAAGATTAAAAACTTTATGGGCTATTATTTTTTTTAAATAATAGTTATTTCATTATCAGTGACTTATAAAAAATATTAAAATTTCTTTCTTTAATGTTTGTTATTTTAATAAAAAAGTCGGAATTTTGCAGTCCCGAAACACACCAAACAAGTCTTGGTAAGTGTTAAGAGGAACTGGTTTCGTAGCTCAATTGGATAGAGCATCTCACTACGGATGAGAAGGTTTGGGGTTCGAATCCCTACGAGACCACCAGCATATTTTTTTTAAGCTAGTTTTTATTGACTGGTTTCGTAGCTCAATTGGATAGAGCATCTCACTACGGATGAGAAGGTTTGGGGTTCGAATCCCTACGAGACCACTAAAAGCCCTGATTTATCAGGGCTTTTTTGTTTTTAAGTTTTAAGATATATTTAGTAAAAAAAACGCTTTAAGAATAGCGTAAAGTAAGCATAAGTAATTAAATGCTAAATTTTACACAACTATGTTTTCTATGCTTCTATGTGGTGAAATATGTCGAGGTATTTACAATGATTTCGAAATATAATCTTTCGATTGAAGCATATTGAAAGACCTTCTAAAACAAGAAAGGCGATCGAATCTCGACCGCCTTTTCCAAATAGTAGCTTCTCTATCCAAAAGCAAACAAATACTAAAACTCCCTTAGTATATTTTTCTTTTTGTACTCGTCTATAATGATTTACGTACAGTCACTTCAAAACGATTTTCAATTTGTTGTCTTGAATTATTCGTTAATAATTTTGCGGCAATGCGTCCCATTTCTACAAAATTGGTTGAAATAGTGGTTAAGCCGTCGAGTATAACCTCCTTCAGCGGTGTTTCATTATAGGAGATAATGCCAATCTCTTTTCCCACTTTATATGGACCCACTAATGCTTTTTTAATGAGTAAAACCAAATCTTCTTCTGTTAAATTAATATATACGGTACTAGGCTCTATCGTTTCAGTTGCCATACTTGAAATAATACTTCCATCAAAAACGTAATCTTGGCAAAAACTAAAGAAACCCGTTTTTATGTCTTCTGGATAATTTGAACCAGATGGAAAAATAAGTTTGATACTATCGTACTTACGAAGTTTATCAAGCATTTTGGTTAGTGACAAGTAAATGTCTTTTCCAAAGTTTTCGTAAACGGCGGCATAGCTACCGTTTAATCCTTCTAATTGTTTATCTAGCAAAATCAGTTTCTCTTTTGGAATAAAAGCTAGGCTGTCACATACCTTTTTGGAATCAACAGAAACTGGTGGAATAATTACAAAATGTGAGTATTCATCCTCTTTTTTGGAGTAAATGATTTTTTTGAATAGACTAAAATCGTTGTTGTACACATAAAAGTCGATGTTCACTTTATCATTTAGCTCACTTACAAAGGCATCATAAATCATTTTCTTATGTGTCGATAATTTATCAAATAAAAGAATGACTTTCAGAGGACGCTTGAAATCTATATTTTTGATGAAATATCCTTTACTTGGAATTGACTCCAAGATTCCCATATTTTTCAGTTCTCTGTATGACTTTTCTACCGTATCTCGAGAGACATCTAATTCAAAACTTACTTCATTAATAGAAGGCATTCGCTCGTTTAGTTGGATAGAACCTTGTTCAACCCCTTTCACAACCGAATTTACAATTTGCATGTATTTGGGTATTACAGATACTTCTTCAATTCTCACAACGTCCCAAATGGAGCTTTTTTTTATACAGACTTTTTCCGTTGTAAATAAACCTACATGTACTGCTGTTGGACGTATCATTAATGGTATAATTTTAATATTAGTTATTCTATTTTTAGGAAGCAATAGTATTAATTCATGATAAGATTAAGTCCTTCTAAGTTGTAAATCAACTATCTAAACCTTTTTATTTGTGCAATCGTTATCGGGAACGTTTCCAATAGTAGAATCTGAATGCCTAAATGTATGCCATTTTAGCAATTAGCTTTTTTTTAGACAATAATAGGATGAAATGAAAAAAAACAAAAATGAGATTTATTTAAGAATAGTATAAAGATACAGCAGGATGGCTAAGGTTTATTTGATACTTATCTTTGAAGAAATTGTATAAAAATTATTTATAACTCGTAAACATGCGTGATACGTGAAGCGATACTTGATTCGCTCTCGTTACCTTATTTACGCTTGTTCAAGAACTCAATTTTCATCTTATGCAGCATTTACAACTCTTTCGCAAAATTACTTTAGGGGTTACCCTAATGGGCTGTGTGGCGACCGCTCAAGCTCAGAAGAATGTATTAAAATCGAATGATTCTAATACGCCTTTACACTTAATAAGACCTGATTATCCTGTGCCTTACGGAGTTGCTAAGCAAGAGGATATTGTTCAAGTCCTTAATCGTATTCATGGCTATTTGAAAGACGTAACTCCCACTCAGTTTATCAATACGAAAACGGGAGAAGTCTTGACCGATTTATCTAAAATTGATTCGACCACTGCGTTGAAAAAAGGCGATTTTCGTATCGTTAGTTATGAATGGGGAGTTACTTATGGAGCAATGCTGACAGCGGCGAATGCTACGGGTGATAAGCGTTTTAAGGAATATGTAGATGAACGCTTGAAGTTTATTGCGGAGGCTGCTCCATATTTCAAGAAAACGTCTGAATCTCACGCTGATTGGGGAACAAAAGGCCCTTTGAAAGGTTTGTTGACTCCTCACGCACTTGACGATTGTGGAGCTATGTGTGCAGCGATGATTAAAGCAGTGAGAGGAGGGAACTCGACAAATTTACGCCCTTTGATTGATAGTCATATTGATTATATCATGAAAAAAGAACATCGTTTGTCTGACGGTACATTGGCTAGAAATAGACCACAGGCGAATACTCTTTGGTTAGACGATTTGTATATGGGGATTCCTGCTTTAGCACAGATGGGTAAATTGACAGGTGAGACTAAGTATTATGATGAAGCGGTGAAACAAGTATTAGCTTTCTCAAAACGTATGTTCAATAAAGAGAAAGGCGTGTATATGCACGGTTGGGTAGAAGGGATGACAGAACACCCTCAATTCCACTGGGCTAGAGCAAATGGTTGGGGGATTCTGACAGCCATAGAGCTATTAGATGTATTACCTGAGAATCATCCTGGGAGACCACAAATCTTAGCTTTGTTGAAAGCACATGCAAAAGGATTGGCTTCTTATCAGTCAGGTTCTGGTTTTTGGCATCAGTTGTTAGACCGTAACGATTCTTATTTAGAAACATCTGCAACAGCTATTTATACCTATTGTTTTGCAAAAGCAATTAATAAAGGTTGGTTAGATCCATTAGCCTACACACCTGCTACTATGTTGGGATGGAACGCTGTTTCTACTAAAGTAAACGAGCAAGGACAAGTAGAAGGTACTTGTGTGGGAACTGGTATGGGCTTTGATCCTGCTTTTTATTACCACCGACCAATTAGCCCTTTTGCTGCACATGGTTATGGTCCAGTAATGTTGGCAGGTGCTGAAGTATTGACTTTATTGAAAAACAATAAATTTGAAATTAACGATAGTTCCGTACAGTTGTTGAAATCAAAGTAAGCATAAGCTTATTTTACTTGCTAGTATTAACTATTTTTCAAGAATTTAGTACTCAATTTAGAAAGACGAAAATTATTTTTTCGTCTTTTTTTTATGCCTTTTCGTCTAGGTTTTTTCAATTTTAAACGTTTTAAAGTAATAACCTGTCTTGTAAATATACTATTTTATATGTTTCTTAAAAAGCATCTTTTAGACAAAATACGCTGGACTACATATTCGCTTTAGAAAGGATAGAGTAACTATTCGACTTATCGGAAACGTTTGCACCTTTTTTGTAAAAGGTATTCTTTTTAATTTTTAAGATTATAAAAAATATTTAAATAGTAATATTTTTAGATAAAATTGACCGATGACTAATGATTTTTGTCAGCTGTGCAAGGCAGGATAACACATGACGGATTCGGGTATATATGCTAATATTTTTGTAAAAAAAGACAAAATAATATAATAAAAATACCATATATTCATACTGTCTTTCATTCCAATCGTTTAATTCAAAACTCAATCTCGATGCTAAAAAAATTACTAAGTGTGAGTATGCTAATTGCCCTTGCAGGTGGTTATACTTACGTTCAGGGTAAAGGACACGTAATGCTTACGAGAGTAGGCGGAGGAGAATCCTCTGTTAGAATAGCCAAAAGCACGCTTGCTTTTCCAGTAACTGGTAAAGTAACAGGTAGTGATGGCGATATTCTTCCAGGTTCTACGGTCATAATCAAAGGAACAAAGAAAGGGACTGTAACGGGTGCTGACGGTTCATTTAAAATTGATGTAGCGGATGGAAACGCTGTGTTAGTAGTTTCCTCTACAGGGTATGTAACACAAGAAGTGTCTGTTGGTTCTCGCTCGGTTATTAATGTTGTATTAGCATCTGACGTGAAGTCGTTAGAAGAGGTTGTTGTAGTGGGTTATGGTAGTCAGAAGAAAAGTCAATTGACTGGTGCAATCACTTCGGTTTCTGCAAAACAAATCAGTGAGATGCCTATCACAAACATCGGTCAAGCCATGCAAGGTCGTGTTGCGGGGGTAGATGTTTCTCAGTCAGGTAGTAAGCCAGGTTCTGTTCCTAAAGTTACCATTCGTGGTCGTCGTTCATTTAATGCAGGAAACGACCCGTTATATGTAGTGGATGGAATCCCGATGGTTGGAGATAGAAACGATTTAATGTCATCGGCAACTCGTCCGTTTGATTTCTCATCAGGAGGTTATGAAGATATAAATCCAAATGATGTAGCCTCGTTTGAAGTATTAAAAGATGCTTCGGCAGCAGCTATTTATGGAGCAAGAGGAGCAAATGGGGTAGTTTTGGTAACTACTAAAAGAGGTAAGCAATCTGGGAAAACAACCGTTAGTTATGATGCTTATGTGGGAACTTCTCAGGTATTAGATAAAGTTCAATTGTTTAGTGGAGCTGAATTTCAAGAATTTGTTCGTGAATCCTATCGTGCAACAGGTGGTTATAAAGATGTCAATGGCAATGCAGTGCCAACAGGTGTGACGGATGCTTATGCGGATTCAAAGGTAGCAGTATTAGGAGGAGACCCTGCGGTTGCTGAAGGAATTGCTCAAGGACGTAATACAAATTGGCAGGATTTAATGTTACAGAAAGGTTTTCAACAAAGCCATACCATTGGTGTACAAGGAGGTAATGACAAAACACAGTTTTATTTTTCTGGTGGTTATTTCTTAGATAAAGGGATTAGTGCAGGCTTAGATTATGCTCGTTATTCTTTACGCTCCAATATCGATCATAAGATTAACAACTTCATGAGAGTCGGGATTTCATCTTATATGATGAATAGTGTAAGAAACGGAGCAAACTTAAATCCTTATGGTTTTAGTTTACAACAAAACCCACTAGGAACTCCGTATAATGCCGATGGTTCGCTTAAATTTGCCCCTACGAATGATGCCCTGTTAACGAACCCATTATTTGAAATTGTGCCAGGCGCTCAAGTGGATGAAATTAAGAAATACCGTATTTTTAATAGTATTTATGCAGAAGCGTCCATCATTGAAGGATTAAAGTACCGTGTAAACTTTGGGCCAGATATTACGATTTCTCGTGCAGGACGTTTTATTGGCTCATTGACTAACGCTAATAGAGGTGGTAATGCAACAGCATCAGAAAATAGTCAATTTGGTTTTAACTGGACATTGGAAAATGTAATTACGTACAATAAAACGTTTAACAAAGATCATAATTTTACCTTAACAGCGTTACAATCAATCCAAAAAGAAAATTTTGAATATAATTTCTTAAATGTGTCGGGTGTGCCTGCTGAAACACAACAATTTTTCAGCTTAGGAAGTGCCGGAACGGTACAGTCGTATGGTAGTAATTTGATTGAGTGGACGATTAACTCGTTTATGGGACGTATCAACTACGACTATAAAGATAAGTATTTAGTAACAGCAACGATTCGTCGTGACGGTTCAAGTAAGTTTGGTGTCAATACAAAATACGGTAACTTCCCTGGAATTGCCTTAGGTTGGAATATCATGAATGAGCCATTTATGAAAAGCATCACGGTATTAGATTTATTGAAATTGCGTGCTAGTATTGGTTCAACAGGTAATCAAGGTGTAACACCGTATCAAACACAAGGTCAATTGACTCGTACTGCCTATGCTTGGAATGCAACAGCTGCGTATGGCTACCGTCCAAATACCATCGGTAATCCAGATTTGAAATGGGAAACATCTACTTCTAAAAACATCGGGGTTGACTTTTCTTTGTGGAGTGGAAGACTTTCGGGGTCAGCAGAATTCTACCAAACGAATACTACTGATTTGCTATTGTCGGACTTCCTGCCAGGTTCAACAGGGTTTGCGTCTGTAACTCGAAACGTGGGTGAAACGGAGAACAGAGGGGTTGAATTGAGCTTGAATACCGTAAATATTGATAAAGGAGGTTTTAAGTGGACTACCGAAATTGCATTCACTAAAAATACTGAAAAAATCATTAGTTTATATAATGGTGCTGTAGATGATATTGGTAACAAATGGTTTATCGGTCAACCATTGTCTGCAATTTATGATTATAAAAAGCTAGGTATCTGGCAAACAAGCGAAGCTGATCAAGCAAAAGCAATGGGTAGCTCTGTTGGTCAAATCAAAGTTCAAGACACCAACAACGACGGAAAAATTAATGCAGATGACCGTGTTATTTTAGGGTCTGATATCCCTAGTTGGAGTGGTGGTATTACCAACCGTTTCTCTTACAAAGGATTTGATTTGAACTTCTTTATCGTAACTCGTCAGGGTCAAATGATTGTAAGTGGTTTCCACCGTGACTTAAACCAATTAGCTGGTCGTTATCAACAAATGAAGGTTGATTACTGGACTCCAAACAATCCAACAAACGAGTTCCCTCAGCCTAAATCAAACCAAGAGTCACCTGTGAATAATGGTGCTTTGATAAATTTTGACGGCTCGTTCGTGAAAGTTCGTAACATTAACTTTGGTTATACTTTCCCTGCAAAAGTTGTTCAAAAAATGGGCTTAGAGTCGCTACGTTTATTTGCTAGTATTCAGCAACCATTCATTTGGTCAACGTATCGTTCAAAATACAACGGAGCAGATCCTGAAACACAAACAAATACGGTAGAACGTAATGTGACTCCTGCCACCTCTGTAACTACTTTTGGTTTGAACGTTAAATTTTAATTAGACTTTAGCTGTGGTTAGCTTTAGCATTAATTACGGCCCGTAGATTTAGTTAAAACATAAAAAAGACAAAAATGAAAAAAACATATAGTAAATCATTAAAACTTGCTGGTCTGCTTGCTGCCATGTTGTTCGGGCAGTCTTGTGAAGACACGCTAAAAGAAACGGTTATCTCAGGAATCAGTAATGACTACATTGCTACTCCTGCTGGTTTCGATGCTGCTGTAAACTCTGCTTATGCGACACTGAGAGGTTTTTATGGTACGCAAATGGGTTTAACTGTAACCGAATATGGTACGGATTTATACGCTACTGGAGCCGATGGTGGGTATAAAGGTTTTCACTTTTATGACGCTCAATTGAACTCTCAGGTGGATTGGTTAAAAGATATTTGGGATGAATTATATCGAGGAATTAATACCTGCAATGCAGTGATTGAAAGGGCACCATCAACAATGGGTATTGCCGATGCTGTGAAAAAACAGCGTGTTGCTGAAATGAAGTTTTTAAGAGCTCATTACTATTTCTTGCTATTGCAGCAGTGGGGTGGTGTAGATTTACGTTTAACAGAAACACTTGCTCCAACAAAAGCAACGTCGAGAGCTTCGGAGGCTGATATGTATAAGACCATTATTGGAGATTTAGAAGCATCACTTCCTGATTTAGAAAATAAAGCCAAATCTACGAATTATGGCCGTGCAACAAAAGCTGCTGCTGAACATTTGTTGGCTCGTGTGTATTTAGCAAAAGCAACTTCTTCTGCAAAAGCTACTGACGATTACGTCAAAGCAGGAACGTATGCTCAGAATGTGGTCAATAACTACGGATTCAAATTATTACCAGACTTTGCAAGTGTGTTTACACAAGGAGCTGGAGAAATTAACGACGAGGTTATTTTTGCGGTGCAATATACGTCAGACCCCTTGACAAATACAGCTCCACCTCCATTAAATAATGGAGGTGACGGTAATACGTTTGGAAACAATTTACACTTGTTCTTTGGAATGCAGTATGACGTACAAGCAGGTATGGTGCGTGATGTAAATTATGGAAGACCTTTCAAGCGTTTACGCCCTACTAAATTTTGTATCGAAAATGTATTCGCTCAAGCAGATCGTGTGAATGACTCTCGCTACAAGAAAAGTTTTAGAGATACTTGGTTGGCTAATAACCCTGGAACGTTCAATACTGCCTTTGATTTATCAAAAGCAAAAGTGACTTTCAAAGCAGGTGATACAGCTATTTATATGCCAGGTTTTGAAATGTCCTTGGCAGATCGTGCTAAGAAACCGTATCAAGTGTTAGTACCAAGTGCTTATACAGAAGCCTTGTTCCCTACCTTGATTAAGTTTATGGATCCACTTCGTCAGGATAGAACGTATGCACCAGGTAGTCGTGATTTCTTAGCGTTCCGTTTGGCAGATACCTATTTGATGTTGGCAGAAGCGTTATTTTTCCAAGGAAAATTAACCGAAGCAACTGAAGCAGTAAATGTTGTTCGTCGTCGTGCTGCATGGGCTGGTAAAGCGGCTGCTATGGAAATTAAATCAAGCCAATTAAATTTAGATTTCATCATGGACGAGCGTGGTCGTGAGTTGTGTGGAGAGCAAATTCGTTGGATGGATTTAAAACGTTGGGGTAAATTGGTGGAACGTGTAAAATTATATAATCCACAAGCAGCAGGCAATATCAAAGACATGCACAACCTTCGTCCGATTCCACAGTCACAAATTGACCGTACTGATGGAGGTTCTGCAAAGTTCCCTCAGAACGCAGGCTATTAATAGAATTGATTTCATTGTTTCATCCGTTTGATAAAAGAAAGAGCTTGTTAGCAATAACAGGCTCTTTTTTTATAGGCTGTTGTAAGTAGGAAAATGGAGTGAAAAAGTATTCGTTTAGATATTTTTAAATAAAATGTTTCTTTTTTTGTCTTTTTTTTATCCTTTTTTGTAGGTTAAAAAGCATCTTTTATCGGCACATTTAAAGAAATACCTTTATTGTAAATATGCTATTTAGTAAATAGGCTTTCAGAAAGGAGTAGAATTACTATTTGTCTGACAAATTATCATTTATTAAATAAATGATAATTTGATAACGTTGTCGGGAACGATTGCATTTAGATATAATAGGCCTTTTGTGTTAAAATATCAAGTATTGCCTCAATACGATGATTAAGATGTTTGATAAAATAACAGGGAATAGTTATATTTTCTATAATTGATTTTATACTTAATTATATCCTGTTTTTTATTTTAATCAGTACAGGCTTGCAGGACAGTACATGACGGTTGCGGTAATATATGACAATATTTTTGTAGAAAAAGACAATATTATATAACTATAATTATATAATCTTTCTTTTTTAAACTCAAATGTTTAATTAAAAAAACCAATCTCGATGCTTAAAAAATTACTAAGTGTGAGTATGCTGATCGCCCTTGCAGGTGGTTATACTCACGTTCAGGGTAAAGAACATGTGGTACTTACGAGAGTAGGCGGAGGTGTAGCTTCTGTCAAAATGTTCAAAGGTGCTGTTGCTCTACCCGTATCAGGTAAGGTTACTGGTAGTGATGGAGAAACACTTCCTGGTGTAACGGTTAAAATTAAAGGTACAGCCAAAGGTACGATTACAGGTGCAGACGGTTCATTTAAAATTGATGTTCCAGACGGCAATGTAGTATTAGTAGTTTCTTCTACAGGTTATGAAACTCAAGAAGTAAATGTAGGCTCACGTTCGGTTATT
>JBMLRK010000060.1:0-19289 GCA_049241065.1 Spirosomataceae bacterium | reverse complement strand
GAGGCTGTTGGCAAGGCAATCAAAAAAGCTGGAATAGCCAGAGAAGAACTTTTTATTACAACCAAGCTTTGGGTACAAGACACAGGGTACGAAAACACCAAGAAAGCCTTCCATAAATCGTTGGATAGATTGCAATTAGACTATCTTGATTTGTATTTGATTCACCAGCCTTATGGCGACGTTTTTGGCTCTTGGCGAGCAATGGAAGAACTTTACAAAGAAGGCAAAGTGAGAGCTATTGGCGTTTCTAATTTTCAGCCTGACCGAATCACCGATTTACTAGTACTTGGGGCAAGTATTAGCCCTGCGGTCAATCAAGTTGAAACACATCCTTTTTACCAACAAATTGATAATCAATCATTTTTACAAGAAAATAAAATTCAGATTGAATCTTGGGGGCCTTTTGCAGAAGGGAAAAATGATATTTTCAAGAATGAATTACTAGTCTCTTTAGCCTCCAAATATGAAAAAAGCGTGGCACAAATTATTTTGAGATGGCTTACGCAACGAGGAGTTATAGTAATCCCGAAGTCTGTTCGTAAAGAACGCATGATTGAAAACTTCAACAGCTTAGATTTTGAACTGGAAGCAATTGACATGGAACAAATCAAACGTCTTGACACCAACGCAAGCCTTTTCTTTGACCACCGTAACCCTGAGATTATTAAGTGGATTGGCAGTAGAAAATTGGATATTTAGTATTACTGGCATCATGTTTAAGGGTATATTCTTGTTTACAAGTAGAAATTTGTATTATTACTTACTTAAAAAACGTAAAGGGAACAATTACCCTCTATTTCAACGTGTTCATTTGTACAAATCCAAGCAATCAAAAGTTAATGCCATGAAAAAAATCACTTTCGTCCTCTCATTTATTGCAGCATTGGTCAGCTTCCAATCTACAAACGCTCAGACTTCTACCGAAGAGATAGTAAAAGAATGGGAAAGAGCTAAAACATACACCAAAGAATATTTGGATGCGATGCCAGAATCGGGTTATGCCTTAAAACCAACTCCCGAAATGCGTTCGTTTGCTCAACAAATGTTACACCTAACAGATGGAAATTATGGTTTTGCGGCAGCAGTAACGGGCGAAAAAAGCCCTATTGGACAAGGTGAATCAGAGAAAACGACAGACATTTCAAAAGCAAACGTGACGAAGCTAGTAATGGACGGTTACGATTTTGTAATTAATGGTATCAAAAAAATGACTCCTGCTCAATTGAACGAAACGGTGAAGCTTTTTGGTCGTTTTGAGATGACAAAAGGAGTTGCTCTCAACAAATGTTTTGAACACCAAACTCACCACAGAGGACAAACAACCGTCTATATTCGTTTGGCAGGTGCAAAACCACCACAAGAGAAATTGTTTTAATCTTGGTAATGAGTTCAGAGAACCACAGAGGTTCGTCATGGATAATCTTTGTGAAACTCAGTGGTTCTTTGTGCAACCCCATGAAATAATCTCCCCCATCGTTTAGTATATAACAGAAAACTACTTACTTTTCTCCAACACCGCTCTACCAATTCTAAAGATAAGCAACCCTAACAATGCACAGCCAGCCATTACGCCTGTCGTCGGTACACTTGTGCCGTTACTCAAAGCACCCACTAAGGCGGCGGCCATAGCACCTATTCCCATTTGAAAAGCCCCCATTAAGGCAGAAGCACTTCCTGCTTCTTTCGAAAAAGGAGCTAAGGACAAAGCAGAAGTATTCGGAAAACTAAACCCTTGGCAACATAAAAACAGAAAAATAAGGAACATTGAATTTAATACGGTTAGACCTCCGAAAAAACTTACTAAAAATAAGACTAAGCCAAAAGCAGTCTGAATCGTGAGGGAATATCGCACAATAATGGCGGAGTTAAACTTCCTTAGAACAAGGTTATTAAGTTGGCTACTAAAAATAACCCCACCTGCCAAGAAACTAAAGACCCAGCCAAATTGTTGCTCCGAAAGTTTAAATAGTTTCATAAAAATAAACGGAGCACCTGCTACATAAGCATACAAACCTCCCGATATCATGGAGCCAGCAAAAGCATAAGTGAAAAATTGGGGATCTTTGAAAATCCCCCAAAAGGTTTTTGTAATATCGGCTGGAGCGAGGGACAAACTAGGGTCTGCGTCTTTGGTTTCGGGCAAAAAGAAAAAGACCGAAAGCAACAGAAAAAGCCCAATGCCTCCTTGTAACCAAAATACCGAAGGCCACCCCATCGTCACAATTAAATAGCTACCCACAGTAGGAGCAATCATGGGCGAAACACCCAAAATAAGAATGAGGATTGAGAATATTTTGGCACTTTCATGTACAGGAAACACATCTCGCACAACGGCTCTGGATGCGACCATCCCCACGCAACCGCCCAACGCTTGCAATAAGCGTAAGCCAATGAGTAATTCGATACTGGTAGCCCATGCACAAGCGACCGATGCCAACGCATAAATCGTGAGTCCTATTAATAAGGGCTTTTTACGTCCAAAACGGTCGAGCAAAGGACCATAAAGCATTTGACCGATAGAAATGCCTATAAAAAAACTGGACAAGGTATAAGATACATAGTCCACCGTTACGCCTAAATCCTTGGCGATAATCGGGAAACCAGACAGATAAGTATCTATGGAAAAAGGGCCTATGGCAGACAATAGACCTAAAATGACAATTAATAGAGAACGATTAGGAATCTCAATCCTTTTCTCTTCTACATTCATGTTTGATGATGTTTTTGGGATGGTTGACTTATTTGCTACGAAGATAAGTACAAAGAATAGGTAATTGATGGGAGCTGTTTAAACTTTCTTGACAGGAGTGAATGAATTCATCCGCTAGGTAGAATCGTTCGGCTGGAACTGACTATCCAATTGAGCTTACCAATAAATCAAGTCTAAATTGACAGCATTGAATATTTGTTAATCATTACGATTTTCAAATAACACAAGAATACACAAGCTAAATACTTGTGCATTCCTAATCCTGTCTTATAATCCTGTTGATTTTTCCATTGCCTCGGTATAACGAGTGCCCATGATTTTAATTTCTTCAGAAGCTTTTGTTAGTTCTTCTAGTTCGTCAGACGATAACTGAATATTAACTGCTCCGTTATTTTCAAGTAAACGGTGGATTTTGGTTGTCCCAGGGATGGGTACAATCCACGGTTTTTGAGCCAGCACCCAAGCCAGTGCAATCTGTGCGTGCGTAGCATTTTTCAATTCAGCAAATTTGCCAATTACTTCCAACAAACCCTTATTGGCTAGACGAGCCTCCTCGGTGTATCTTGGTAAAATAGCTCGAATATCGCCCGCTTCAAAGGTTTGTTTTTCGTCAATTTTTCCTGTTAAATATCCTTTTCCTAGTGGACTAAAAGGGACAAAACCAATGCCTAATTCTTCAATAGTTGGGATAATTTCCACTTCATGCTGACGAGTCCAGAGCGAGTATTCACTTTGCAAAGCCGATACTGCTTGTTCGGCATGAGCTTTACGAATCGTACCTGCACCTGCTTCCGAAAGTCCAAAATACTTTGCTTTACCCTCTTTAATCAAGTCTTTTACCGTTCCTGCCACTTCTTCAATAGGCACATTCGGGTCAACACGGTGTTGATATAACAAGTCGATACAATCAATGTCTAAGCGTTTCAGCGAAGCCTCCACTACTCGTCTGATGGTTGCTGGACGGCTATCAACGCCCAACATTTTTCCATCCACGATATTGAATCCAAATTTCGTAGCAATCTGTACTTGCCCTTTAAAAGGAGCTAAGGCCTCCCCTACAATTTCTTCATTGGTATAAGGGCCATAGACCTCAGCAGTATCAAAAAACGTTACACCCTCCTCTACCGCTTTCCGAATCAGTGCGATAGAATCCTCTTTCGGAGGAAAAGGAGCGTAACCAAAACTCATCCCCATACAACCTAAGCCTAAAGCAGAAACCTCTAAGCCACTATTACCTAATTTTCTTGTTTGCATGATGCTATCATTGTTTAAAACCTTAAACAAAATTACTTAACTCACCTAAAAAGGAATAACGAAAAAGAAACGATAACTTACGAAAATCAAACACTTCTAAATTTCGACGGACTAATCTCCGTATATTTTTTAAAGAAATTATTAAAATGCGTCACTTCCGTAAAACCGAGAGCAAAGGCAATTTCTGCGATATTCCATTTGCTATGGCGTAACAGAATTTTGGCTTCTTGTAATACTCGTTCGGCAATGAGTTGGGTGGTAGTCTTGAGGGTTGTTTCTTTTACTGCTCGGTTCAAATGGTTGACGTGTACATTCAACTGATTGGCAAAATCAGATGCTGAACGAAGGTTGATTTTAGGGTGGTTTTCCTCTATCGGGAATTGCCTTTCTAGTAACTCCAAAAATAGCGTAGCAATCCGTTGTGCAGCATTTATTTGTGTTTTGTCATGTTCGGAGGCGGGTTGCATCTTCATGGCAAAGTGAATGAGTTCAAAGACTAAGTTGCGTAACACATCGTATTTATACACGTAATCCGATTTGATTTCTTCGTGCATTTTTTGGTAAATCACTCGTACTTGTTCCGCCTGTTCGTCGCTTAATTCAAAGACGTGATTACCTGTTGGTTGAAACACGGAGTACTGACTTAAATCGCCAAATCGAAGGAAGAAATTACTATTAAAAATACAGTACACCCCTTCTTCTATTCGCTCTAAATGCTCGCATTTATACGGAATTTGTGGGTTCGAGAAAAACAATGCTTGCTTTTTTATTGCCACAACTCGATCAGCATAAGCCATTTCAATATCCCCAAGGACAAACATGATTTTATAAAAATCTCTTCTTTTGTAATGAAGCGGTTTTGTTTTTCCAACCTCCACTGCTTCATGCAAAAATACATTAAAATGCCCTATTTCATTACGGATGTTTTCGGGCATCCAATCAAACTTTCGTTTATAAAATTCTTCTAACGATTCTATCTTTTCCATATTCTCTACTTACGAAATTCAATGATATTGATGTACGTTGAACGTCCTAGCCTTACTTTTTCTCTCCATAATTTTTACCAAAAGAATAGGTCAAACTTAAATTCCAGACGAACTCTTTTCCTGCAATATCGGCCTTAATGGTTTTGCTCAAAATCGAAGAAAGGGTAATCGGACAATTCTTTTTAGATAAGGTTACGTTGGCATTGGCATAAAGCCCTGCAACGCCATCCATGTTAAGATAATAAATTTGGGGCAATACTTTAGCAACAAATTGCTGATTCAGTCGAATCGCTGGAAAATTACTTCTCAAAGCCAAGAAATGGATATTCTGAGTTGCATCTACCTCAAAGTTATGAGCAAATAAATAATACACACCCACCGTCACATTCTTGGCAATACTATAGTTTGGAGCAAACTCCGAAGCCAATACTCGTTGAGCTACCGTTACATTAATAGCCTCTCCATTAACAACATACCTTCGCTCTCTGAAAGAAACAGCAGGATGAGTTCCAAGATTCACAGCCCATTTGGAGGTTTTTAGTAATTTATAACGCCACCAAAAAAGGAAGTTCCACGGTTTACCTTCTAAGGCAAAACGCATTTGAGGTTCGAAACTAAGTTTTTTTCGTCCCAGTACTAAATCAAACATGATAGCGGGCTTTCCGAGCGAAAAAGAAGGGATTAATGATACGCCATTATTGGTTACATTCACAGCTCCGCCAACATAAAGGGGAGTTTTGGTACTATCGACCTGTTGCGAAAATGAAATGTGAGTAACTAAAATGAGGAGTAAAAAGACTACTGTTTTCAAGGATTGTTTTTTGGATGTCAACAAATTCATGCGTTTGTTTTTTTAGCGATGTTAAGCTACAAACTTACATAGACCTCCAAAAGCGTCACAACGAATTTCAAACGAATACTTACGAAAAACAAACAATAAAAAAGCCTAACCGCTAATGGTTAGGCTCTTGTTAATATCGAAACCTTAGTTCTGTTTTTCCCAAACTTCATGTACCCGTTTTCCTTTGCTATTGACCCCGACCATCGTACCGACTGCCTCTTTATGCACATAATCAAGTACCAGTTGCATCCCTCCTAAATCGGGCGTGTGGTACGAGAAGTCTATTTTTTCAGACAACTTTCCTCCTTTGATGGTATATGTTCCTCCGCTAATTCCTAGAATCTGCTTTGTTTCATCGTTGAATCCCGCCCAGAAAAAGTGTGTTGCTGTTACTAATCGTACTTTCTTCATCGCTCCACTTAACCACGGTTTCAAACGACCATCTGCCTCTTCCTGTGCTTTTAGTAACCACGTTCCTTCTTCTTTATTTTTATTCATTTTTTCCACTTGCTTCCAAGTGCCTGCCAAAGGTCCTTTTTCGATTACTAATTCACCCGTAGGTTTCATAGAAGCATAATTAGCAATCTCTAATCCTGCTTTTGTAGAATCTACCGTGTTAAATGTCTGTTTAAAAACGAGGACTTGCTTGTCTTTCGATGGGGTAAGTTGATACGTACCTCCAACCGCTTTGATAAATTTGTCTGGCGAAAAAGTACCAGCAAAAAGGTATTTTTCTGAGCAAATCATCGTGATTGTATTACCCGCAGCATCTTTCCCTTGCCAAGTACCAACTAAGGGCGACTGACTAAGGGCGACATTTACGAGACCTAAAAAAGTAAAAAGCGAGAATATGCGTAAGTTGTTCATGGGATTGATAGTTTGAAAACGCTACTTGATGCGGTTTTAATTAATTGTTTCTTCTTTGTCTAACGAATAGCGTGCCGATTTGTACATAAGTCGGCTGGAAATTTTTAATTTTGTTATGCTTTTCATGATTAATCTTTTGTAGCTAGGGACTTTTCGGATAAAAAAGGATTTTATTCCGTAAGGTCTTTGCTGTAAAATAGTGGCGAAGTAGTTCTAAATTTCTGATTCTGTGGCAAAAAAGAAAATTCTCATTACAGGTTCTAATGGATTATTAGGCCAAAAATTGGTTAAACTATTGGTTGATAAACCAACAGTCGAGGTTATTGCTACGGCAAGAGGCAAGAATCGTTTGTCGTTTTCAGAAGGCTATCAATTCGTCGAAATGGATATTACGAAGCCCGATGAAGTTGCCCATATCCTAAAATCAGTGATGCCCGATGTCGTTATTCATACGGCAGCCATGACCAACGTTGATCAGTGTGAAGCCGAAAAAGAGGCTTGTTGGGTCTTGAATGTAGATGCAGTACAAACCTTAGTAAACGTTTGTGAAGAACATCAAGTCTTCTTGTGTCACCTTTCGACGGATTTTGTTTTTGATGGTGAAAATGGACCTTATCAAGAAGAAGACCAACCCAATCCGATTTCGTATTACGGACAAAGTAAATGGAAGGCCGAACAGATAGTTCAAGAAGCCAAATGCCCGTGGGCAATTGTTCGTACGGTTTTGGTCTATGGCATTGCCGACGATATGAGCCGTTCAAATATTATTCTGTGGGTCAGAGATTCTTTGCAGGCTGGCAAAGCCATCAAGGTTGTTACCGATCAATTACGAACGCCCACCCTTGCCGAAGATTTAGCTATTGGGTGCTGGTTAGTAGCGGAAAAAGAAGCAGAAGGCATTTTTCATATTTCAGGAAAAGATTTTTTAAGTCCGTATGAAATGGCGATTAAAACGGCAAGCTATTTCAACTTAGATAAAACCTTGATTGCGGAAGCCAATGCTAGTAATTTCACACAAGCCGCAAAGCGACCTCCTCGTACAGGTTTTATTTTAGACAAAGCTCGTACTATTTTAAACTACAATCCCGTTTCCTTTGAAGAGGGTATTGCAGTCTTGGAAAAACAATTAGGCTAATATCACCCACTATTCAGTTTGACTAGCTCCTTAACAATATCTTTATGAAACTACGTTTTCTATATTTGTTATTTTCACTACTCATTTTACAAGTAAACAGTTTTGCCCAAAACGATATTTTGGGTGGCTATATGGAAATGAGTCCGACAGGAACACCCGATAGGTACTTGGTTACCCTACATATTTATGTTTCAAAAAAATTCACAACGGGGAGTAATTTAGCTAGTAATACAAACCCCAATGCGTTTATTACCAACATCTATAAAAAGAATGGAGATGTTGATCAATCTGCCTACAGGCAAACTAATTTCATCAGTTCTACCGCAATTAGTTTCCCTAGCAATGCCAGTAAATGTAGAAATGCGTCCGATATAGATGCAGTTGAAGTAATCAGAACAACCACCTACACATTGCCAGCAGCTACCTACAACGACCCAGGAGGATACTACATAGCCTGTCAGCGTTGTTGCCGACAAACAGGTGTTAGTAATATCAATGGAAACGATAAAGGTTTTGTTTTCTATTTAGAATTTCCTCCTCTTGGTACCTATCCCAACAATAGTTCACCTAAATTCTCACAAAATGATGGTCAACTATTTTGTATAAATCGCCCAGCAACTTTAGATGCCAGTGCTACCGATAGAGATGGAGACCAACTCGAATATTCGTTAGTAACTCCTTACATTGGTTCATCGTCAGGTACATCCGTTAATCCCATTGGAATACTCCCTCCTATTGCTGAAGCATCTTGGACAGGTAGTAATAACGCAGCGAGTCCACTACCAACTTCAGGAGGAATGATTATTAATGCTACAACTGGACAAATCACGTTTACCCCAACTACCGTAGGAAAATATAGCATGACCGTCATGGTTAAAGAAAAGCGTGGTGGGGCTGTCATTGGTGCTATCCGACGAGAATACACCTTCGATGTCTGGGATTGCGAAGCTCCAGAAAAACCGATTATTTACAAAAAAGGCACTACCCCACAAGTTCATACCGCAGCCCTTTCCTTCTGTAGTGGCGAATCGCTGGAAATAGAAACAAAAGCACAAGCGGGTTATAACTATCAATGGAAACTCGGAAATGGTGACCTTGCTGGACAAACGGGGCAAAGTTCCCTTGTTACAACAGCAGGAACTTACACCGTTTATGTAAGTAAAACAACAGCCTCTGGATGTATTGCCGATGAAACATCAGAAGGCACAGCCATCACCGTTTTGACTGCTCCTGTGGCGAGGTTCACCACAACATTACCAAATTATTGTAGTGGAGATATGGATAAAATTGTCAATCTAAGCATTTTAGTTGACCCTGCCCCTAGCACAGGAATAGGAGTATTTAGTGGTACAGGAATGAATGGCAATAATTTTGAAGTTAAAAAAGCAGGGGTTGGTTCTCACAAAATCACCTATACCTACACTGCCCCAAATACTTGTAAAAGTAGTACTGACCAAACCATCATCGTTGATAAAACACCACGAATATTATTAGGAGATGATTTTACGATATTCAGAGGACAAACCATCGATTTAAGTGGTATCGGAAGTTCGGGAAGTGGCTATACATACAATTGGACATGGACACCCAATGTAGCAACAAGTGGGCCTGTAAGTGGCCCTGCAACCTTAGCCGCTATTAATGTTCAACCGCAAGTAACAACAGAATATACCTTAACCGTTACATCGGCAGTTAGTACATGCAACATTGCAGATGACATTAACATTACTGTACGAGAACCATTAACAGTATATACCGCATTTACTCCAAATGGCGATAATCAGAACGATGTTTGGGAGATTGATGGAATCAATTTATATCCACATCCTGATGTAAAAATTATGAATCGTTGGGGAGGTGTCATTTTTCATTCGGTAGATAACTATGCCAACAACCCTTTTGACGGCATCATTAATGGCGAAAGAGTTCCTGCTGGAACATACTATTATATCATCAAAGCGAGTGACGATACCCCAACTCTTACGGGAAGTGTAACAATAGTACGATAATTTGAACAGACAAACGTACCTTTGTGTTATAGAACCAGCAGTTTGTGCGTGAATTAAAGGAATAAAAATAGAGATGAAAAGCTTACTCGACCAACAGTTTGAAGAAAATAACGTAGTAATTAGTCAAGTCAATGACCTTATCAATTGGGCAAGACTAAGTTCGCTTTGGCCTATGGGCTTTGGGTTGGCTTGTTGTGCTATCGAGATGATGCAGGCAATGGCTTCGGGCTATGACCTCGACCGTTTTGGGATTTTCCCAAGACCTTCGCCTCGTCAATCGGACGTGATGATTGTGGCAGGAACAGTTACTTTCAAAATGGCAGACCGTATTCGCCGTTTGTACGAGCAAATGCCCGAACCTCGCTATGTTATTTCTATGGGAAGTTGTTCCAACTGTGGCGGTCCTTACTGGGAACACGGCTATCATGTCGTAAAAGGCGTTGACCGTATTATTCCTGTAGATGTATATATTCCTGGCTGTCCGCCTCGCCCAGAAGCATTGATTGGTGGCTTTATTAAATTGCAGGAAAAAATCAGAAACGAAAGTTTAGTCGCACCTCAGGCTTTGCTTGAAATGGAAGAAGAACTCAAACTTTCGACGGCTTTAGTACCTAACGAAGATGCCCGTAATCAAAAACCAACCTTTGCAAACAAACCACTGAGCTAATCATGACTATTCAGGAAATACAAGCCCTACTGATTGATAATTTTGGCGAAGAAATCGTCACCAAAGCAGACCACCAATGTATTAGCGTTCCAAGCGAACGCATTGCAGCAGTGTGCCAATTTTTATTTGAAAACGAACATACGTACTTCGATTTACTTTCGTGTCTAACGGCTTTAGATAACGGTGAAGCCAAAGGCACGATGGAAGTAATCTATAATTTATATTCCATTCCCTACGAACATAAAGTGATGATTCGAATTGAATTTCCTCGCAATCAAGCAGGAGAATCGTTGCCTAAAGTCCCAAGCGTAAGCAACATCTGGCGTACGGCAGACTGGCACGAACGAGAAGCATTTGATTTGATGGGGATTGAATTTATAGGACACCAAGACCTTCGTCGTATTCTGTTACCCGAAGACTGGGAAGGACATCCACTCCGTAAAGATTACCAAGAACAGGAGTATTATCATGGAATAAAAGTGAAGTATTAAGCGTATTCCAATCACTCAATCACAAACAATAGCGTCATTCTTTGAAAACGTACATACAAATTCTTAGTTATACCCAATCGCTTAAAAAGTATATTGCTCCATATTTTTTCATGTCGATTTTTGCCAGTCTATTTGGCGTATTAAACTTTACCATTCTTGGGCCTTTACTCGAACTTCTTTTTGGCAAAGCTCAAACTGTTCCTGTTACGTACCCCACCTTTTCGATTGACCATTTGAAAGACTATTTTATCAATCTTTTTAACTACTATTTTTATGGTATGTTTCAAGAATATGGTCGTATGGGAGCATTGAAATTTGTCTGTGGAGCTATTATTACGTCAGTCTTTTTCTCGAATGTCTTCCGTTATTTTTCGCAACGCTTACTCAAACGAGTAGAGGCCGAAACCATTGCCTCTTTGCGTAGTGCAGTATTCCAAAAAACAGTTTCGCTACATTTAGGCTTTTTCAATAACGAGCGTAAAGGTAACCTAATGGCACACCTTACAACGGATATTCAAGAGGTTGAAAACTCCATTACTCGTGCCTTTACGGCTTCTATCAAAGAGTTTTTTTCACTCGTCATTTTCTTCGTTTTTCTTTTTAATATTTCGGTACAACTGACCTTTTTCTCGTTGATTATCTTGCCTGTATCGGGTGGAGCAATTGCCATGATTTCGAGACGATTACGTCGTTCGGCAACGGATGTACAAGAGAATCTTTCGGGCATGATTAGTATGTTAGATGAAATATTTGGAGGAATGCGTGTCGTGAAAGCCTTCAATGCTGAAAAGACGATTAGCAACCAGTTTAATGCACAAAATACAAAGTTCAAAAACTCGGTATTGAAAATGGTATTCCGTCAGGAATTAACCTCTCCTACTTCCGAAACCTTGGGCGTAATGGTCATTTCTGGCATCTTATTATACGGTGGTTCGTTGGTAATTAATGGGGCATTAAGTGCAGGTACGTTCATTGCCTTCATTGTATTGTTCTCGCAAGTACAACGCCCTGCGAAGGTAATTGCAGATGCTTTCAGTGGTGTACAACGTGGACGTGCTTCGGCAGAGCGAATCCTACAATTGATGAATACGACTTCGGAGATTCAGGATAAAGAAAATGCCATTGTTTTAGATGAATTCAAACAAGGTATCGAATTTAAAAACGTGGATTTTAGCTACGATGGAGAGAAAAAGGTGTTGAACAATATTTGTTTAACCATTCCAAAAGGGAAAACAGTTGCCCTTGTCGGTGAATCTGGCGGAGGGAAATCAACCTTAGCGGATTTACTTCCTCGTTTCTATGACCCTACCTCAGGAGGTATTTTGATTGATGGACATGATTTACGAGATATTACGGGAGAATCGTTACACGATAAAATGGGAATTGTTACCCAAGAATCCATCTTATTTAACGATACCATCGCCAACAACATCGCTTTTGGTTCGGGAGCAACCGAAGAACAAATTATCGAAGCGGCTAAAATTGCCAATGCTCATCATTTTATTTCTCAAACAGAAGACGGCTATCAGACTTTTATTGGAGACCGAGGCAACCGTCTTTCGGGTGGGCAACGTCAACGATTGAGTATTGCCAGAGCGGTTTTACGCAACCCTCCTATCTTGATTTTAGATGAAGCAACCTCTGCTCTTGATACCGAATCAGAAAAGTTAGTGCAAGAAGCCTTGACTAATTTAATGAAGAATAGAACAACATTAGTAATTGCTCACCGTTTAAGTACTATCCAAAACGCTGATGTTATTTTGGTAGTGAATAAAGGCGAAATCGTTGAAAGAGGTACGCACGAAGAACTACTTCAAATTCCAAACGGTTTTTATACTCGTTTGAACAGTATGCAAAATTAACATGTTAGATGATGGATTTTGGATGTTGAATTTTGGATTTAGCTTCGTGAAACTTTTAATCCAAAATTCAACATCCAAAATCTAAAATTTAAGAGTAGTCCAAAATTTAAAATCCAAAATTAATGAAAAAAGTATTTTTTCTTACCCTCATCATTCTTCAAGGTTTGATGCTTCATGCACAAACTCCTGCTACAACTACAACGCCTAAAACGGTTAAGGAGCAAGTAAGCAAAGGCAAAAAAGACAAGCCGAACAAAGCAAAACAACCTGCCGAACAACGTGCGAGTCAATACGCTAACGAATTGAAGAAAAGCTTGAGTTTGACAGATGACCAATACAAGAAAATCTTGGCTATCAA
Source organism: Spirosomataceae bacterium (assembly GCA_049241065.1). GTDB lineage: Bacteria > Bacteroidota > Bacteroidia > Cytophagales > Spirosomataceae > JALRIJ01. The sequence continues at coordinate 6,109 of JBMLRK010000060.1, read as the reverse complement.
TACGAAATGTATCATCATGAAAGACTCCTTGAAGTCAGGTTCTAAAGATAAAGGAGCTGTTCAAGTAGGTCGTAAAAAAATCAAAGAATACCGTAAAGCAGAATTTGCTAAAGTATTATCAGCAGACCAACAAAGCAAATTGAAGGCTGCTCAAGGTAACAAAGACAAAAAAGGCAAAGACGATTCAAAAGACGAAGACGACGATAAATAGGTCTGAATGATTAATTGGAATGCTGGATTTTGGATTAAAATCAGTCCAGTGTAGCAACAAAAAATCCCTAGCAGATAATATTTGCTAGGGATTTTTTGGGTCAACGGGTTAAAACCCGTTGAGAATATTCAACTGAAACGGGTTAAAACCCATTTACCCAATTGAAACGGGTTAAAAACCCGTTGACCCGATTAATTCGCTTTTGGACTTCTATAATTAATTGGTTTCCATGTATTATTCTTTGAATTAAAGTCAGGGAAAACATGGTCTGGGTCAATAATTACCGACTTAATTGGAGCGGTTGTATTTACCTTAAACGTCCATGTTGCACCACGTTGCCAGATTTCAACAGGTAATTTAATACGCTCTTTTGTACCACCTGCCACTTCAACATCTACAATTGCTGGCATCGCCATTTTATCAAGATTTTCAATCGTAATGATAGCCCCATTTTTCGGGTCTTGATCTACGTATTGAACCTCTTTCACACTTTGATCCAGCTTCCAAGTTTCATAGAACCATTCTCTCCAGAACCAACCCAAATCTTCGCCTGCTGCATCTTCCATCGTTTTAAAGAAATCGTACGGAGTTGGATGTTTAAATGCCCAACGCTTGATGTATTCTCTGAAAGCAAAATCAAAACGCTCTGCCCCTAAAATTTGGTCACGTAAAATCGTTAAGCCTAAGCCTGGTTTATAATAAGCCTCAAATCCTAAACCTTCTGTTTTAATTACATCAGGCATATTCATAATTGGCTCGGCAGTTTCACGGAAAAGACGTTTTGCCATGTCGTGCATATCAATTTTTGGTTCTTTATATTCACCGCTATTGAAAGCATCAGTCGAGTGGAAATTGATGAACGTATTAAAACCTTCATCCATCCAAGCAAATTTACGTTCGTTAGAACCCACAATCATCGGGAACCAGTTATGCCCAAATTCGTGATCAGTTACGCCCCAAAGGCTTGCTGTTTGGTCACTACTTCCACAGAACACAATCCCTGGATATTCCATCCCCGAAATAGAACCTGCCACGTTAGTCGCTACTGGATAGGTATATTCGTACAAGAATTTAGAATAAAATTCAATCGACGCTTTCACATATTCCGTCGAACGGCTCCAAGCTTTTTCACCTACTGCTTCTACTGGATAAGCAGACAAAGCCAAAGACTTTTTACCACTTGGTAAATTGATACGAGCGGCATCAATCACAAATGCTTTAGAAGCGGCAAAAGCTACGTCACGAGATTGATTACAACGGAATTTCCATGTAAGTTTACCTTCTATTTTCGGACGAGAAGCTCCATCTGTTACTTCCTCTGGTGTGCGAATCATCACTGTTTTATCGCTCGCACTTGCCTGAGCCAAACGCTTGCTTTGCTCGGCTGTCCAACATTCAGTAGGGTTAGTCAATTCACCCGAACCTACCACAATGTACGACGCAGGTAAGGTAATCGCATAATCAAAATTACCGTACTCTAAATAGAACTCGCCAGCTCCCAAATAAGGCAGTACATTCCAGCCCTCAATATCGTCATATACACTCATACGAGGATACCACTGAGCAATTTCAAAAATAGTCCCATTTTTAGTATCCATCATCCCCATACGGTCAGAGCCATATTTCGGGATTTTAAATGAATAGGCAATTTTAATTTTTGCTACACCAGTACGTTCTGCTAAAGCCGTCGCTAATTTCAATTGCATACGAGTATCTGTCACCACAAAATCAACGGTTTTACCATCTACCGTTACCGATTTGATGTCATAACCGCCCTCAAAAGTAGTATTCCCAAAACGCCCACCGTTGATAGGAGTCGTTTGTCCTCCACGAGCTTTTGTATTAAATTGATTTTGATCTAATTGTAACCAAAGAAAGCCCAATTTATCGGGAGACGCATTTTTATAGGTAATTTCAACCTCTCCTTCAATGACTTTTTTCTCGTCGTCCAGATTGACATTGATTTTGTAATCAGCCGAATTTTGCCAATAAGCAGCTCCTGGCATTCCTGAACCACTACGAGTAGGCGTTGCTGAAGTATAGTTAAAGAGCGGATTAAATAACTCGTATTGATTATACGTTGATTTGTTTGTTTGTTGTGCAAAAGTAGCTTCTGCACACAGCAAGGTCATTGCTGAGAGAACTAGTTTCTTCATGAAGTTTATGATTACGATAAGGTTGCAACTTGGCAACGAACATGGATGCAATTTATTGAATTATTGGTAAAATACAAGTTTGTCTTATCGGTTATCTATTTTAAGGTTGTCTATCTAGCTTTTTTACTAAAAAAACATCGCTAATTTTCAGTCAAGTGATAGCTTCTTGGAGAATTTTGGCAAATACCTTCGCCCTTTGTTTTTTAGCTACCCATAGTTTAGCATAAATTAAAGGCATTTTGATTAACTTTGTAAAAAATATTTAGAATCCCTTATGTTGTTTCATAGAACAGCATAGCAAGCTATAAAAGAATGATTTACCCGATAGTCCCATACGGAGACCCCGTTTTAAGAAAAGTTGCCACGGATATTGAAAAAGATTCAATTGATGTGAAACAACTCGCAGAAGATATGTTCGAGACGATGTATGCTGCGTCTGGAGTTGGTTTAGCTGCACCACAAATCGGTATGCCTATCCGTATGTTTGTAGTAGATGGTCGCCCTTTTAATGAAGGCGAAGACTTAGACGAACGTGATAAAGACCCGTCGTTAGAAGATTTCAAAAAAGTATTTATCAATGCTGAAATTTTAGAAGAAGATGGCGATGAATGGGCTTTTGAAGAAGGATGTCTTTCTATCCCAGGTATTCGTGCAGATGTTTTCCGTCCTGAATTTTTAACCATTCGTTACTTCGATACCGACTGGGTTGAACATACAGAGGAATATGAAGGATTAGCTGCCCGTATTATTCAACACGAATATGACCATATCGACGGCATTTTGTTTACAGACCACTTAGGTTCTGTGAAAAAACGTATGCTAAAAAATAAATTAGCCGACATTACGAAAGGAAAAGTGAAAGTAGATTATAAAATGAAGTTTCCGAAATAAATGAGCATTCTGTGAAGGTTGATTTATCAAAACGAAATTCCTCTAATCCATTCATTTCCAGTCATATTCTACAAAAGGCAATTCGATAAGGATTGCCTTTTGTTTTTTGGGTTAACGGGTTTTTAACCCGTTATTTCTAATAACACCAACGGGTTAAAAACCCGTTGACCCTTCAACAACAACTATTATGAAAAATATCCTTATTGGTTTAATCTTTGCCATGCTTTGGGCATCTGCTTCGGCTGCTACCAAAATTGGTTTGACAGTCGCACAACCCTTGGTTATTGGCAATTGTCGCTTCTTTATTGCAGGAGCGTTGATGTTAGCCTATTCGTATTTACTACAGAAAAATCGCCTTCCACAAGGGAAAGAATGGCAACAACTGGCCATTTATGGCTTCTTAAATGTAAGCCTGTATTTGGGACTATATGTTTTTGCGATGAAACACATTTCGGCAGGAATCGGAAGTTTAGCCACAGCCACAAATCCCCTGATTATCAGCGTTGTTTCTGCTTTTTGGTTGAAAAGAGGTATCAAAACAACTGAAATTATTGGACTTGTACTCGGTATCACAGGCGTTGGTATTGCGACTTATCCCCTATTGAAAGCAAGTTTTGCCGACGAACTAGGTATTATCTTGGTGTCGCTTAGTATGTTAGCTTATTCGGTCGGAACGGTCTATTATTCTTCTCAAAAATGGGGCTTGCCCATCTTGGTTGTCAACGGTTGGCAGGTGCTATTGGGAGGTATCATTTTGTTACCCATCACAATTTATATGAGTGACTGGACAAAAAACACCATTAACTTAACCTTCTTCAGTTCGGTATTCTGGTTGGTTGTTCCTGTCTCTATCGGGGCGGTTCAGTGTTGGCTTTACTTACTCCGTACTGATGCCGTGAAGGCTTCGTTGTGGCTATTTTTATGCCCTATTTTTGGGTTTATTTATGCCTATTTTTTGTTGGATGAACCCATCACGATTTACACTTGCTTGGGAACGTTGCTTGTAATTGTAGGACTTTATATTTCACAACGAATGAAGAAAATAGCGAAGTAGGTAATCATGCAAAATTATGAATTTTAAATTTTGGATTTAACAACCTAGCTATCAGTTTTTTATAAGTGAAATAGATATTACCTAATGTTACACTAGGCTTACGTTCCATTAAATAATCTGTAGTTGAATGCTCGAATGTGTGCTTTGTCCTTGTCTAAAATAGGTTGACATAAACCTTAACTTACCTTGTAAATAATACAAAAATTAGCCATACCAGACAGGTTCTGTACTAAAAAATTGGCTTTCCTGATTTTTTAGTACTATTTTAGTTTTTATTCTATTCAACCACATATCCTAAATTTACCGTTTCGTACATGATATTATCGGCATTTATTGTGAAAAATACCCTTAAAATTACCACTACAAGCCTATTTCTACTTGCTTGCAATTTGATGAACAAATCGGCTATTTTTGAAGATAGTAACGCTTGGCAAGACCGTGGTTGTGATACTACTCAAAAGGTAAAAGACATTCGTATTTATGACATCGTTCAGCCTTTTTATGAGAACGATACCCTCTTAGCCCAACAACTAAAACCCAATGCTGTATTTGTAGCCATCGCCGATAACGATGAGTCTGGCACCGTTCGCTTTACAGGTGTGCAAGCTCAAGGGGAAGAACGCCCGAATGTTATTTCGTTTCCGAATGATAAAAATATACTTCCAAGTACTTGGCAAGACCAAGAATATTTATGGGCTTTGGCTTCCTCTCCACATTATTTGTATGACCGTTGGGAACGTTTATTAAATCAAGAACGGGCTGATTTTTTAATGAGACGAGATTCTGTGCTGCATACGATGCGTCAGAAACATGGCTCTGTACGAGTTATTTCGGACTTGCGTTCGATGACCAATCAACGAAAATACTTAAAGAGTAATCGTAGTGCAGCACCTGTGTCTATGCACAATTTAGGATTAGCTACCGACTTCGGAGTGATTCGTGGTGGCAGTGTATCGAATAATTTTGGTCATTACAAATTGTTAGACAGCCTTACCGAACAACTTGGCATGACTTGGGGAGGAAACTTTGTCGGTTTTGTTGACCCTGGTCATATTCAACGTTATAAAAATGGAGCGGAATTAGTACGTAAATTTCCTGACTTACGTTTTGAATTTGAGCCGTATAGAGGGTTTTATTTGGGTTGGATGAACAAGATGATTAAAGCGGGGAAAGAACAAAAAGCGGGCGATACCAAAGAGTTATTAACCGAACTGAATAAAGTACGTCAAGACAAACCATGTCCTTGCGAAAAAAGTAGTTTAAACCCTCCAACAGCCATCATTAACAAGGCAGAGAATATGCTCAGTAAAGTGGGTTATCAACGCCAAACGGATGTATTACTACTAGCCGATTTGCGTTCACAAACGCTCTCTTTAATTACTACGAATGGGGTGGTGACTTATGCTTTGGGAAAATGGAGATAAGTTAAAATGATGAATTTTGAATGATGGATTTTGGATTAGTAGTGTACGAAGAATTGAGAAACGTTTGGGAAATTTAAATTTCGAGACCTAAGGTAAGGCTTCACTCTAGGCTTAGGTATGTCGCTAAAATGTACTGTCTTAGCCCTGAAAGGGCGATATATCTTAGCGATGGGTGTTAGCCCATCGTCAAAAAAGGATTTTACAAAATTTGTCAGAGAATGCTATTTTTCAATCCTTCGTACACTAGTAATTTTGGATGATGGATTTTGGATTAAAATAATCCAAATAAAAAATCCCATTAACAGGCGATTTAAGACACCTGTTAATGGGATTTTTTATCAATAATTACGCTACTGCGATTTCAAAAGACTTC
>JBMLRK010000059.1:0-1191 GCA_049241065.1 Spirosomataceae bacterium | reverse complement strand
TTTTGAAAAGCAGGTTTTGCCTGCTTTTTTGTTTTGTAGGGTTTATCCATGATCGTTTCATCCATTCAAAAACTACGTTTCCATACTAAATCAAGGGCTTGGAAATCTTCCAATGTTCACCTATTTTTCTAGCTTTGAGAAAAACTATTATTCAATTTTTAGTCTTAAATTAGGATTTTGAAAGGAAGTATTTAATCCAGATGTCCCTATTATTAAGAAGCACCATGATTTTACGAAAAGCCGATTTCTCAGAAACTCCCCTTATCTGGACGATTTTGCAACAAGCCATCGAACAAAGAAAACAAGATGGTAGTGAACAATGGCAAAATGGGTATCCTAACGAACAAACAATTCATGAAGATATACATCTCGGCAATGGCTATGTACTCGTTGAAAACGATGAAGTGATTGCGTATGCTGCCATTATTTTTGGTATGGATCCTGCCTATTTAGAAATTCAAGGACAATGGATTACGAACGATGAATGTGTGGTAATACATCGTGTGGCAACTTCTAACGCCGTAAAAGGGAGAGGAATTGCTACACGCTTATTCAAAATGATAGAAGAGTTATGTGTATCACAACAGGTCTTTAGCATCAAAGTGGATACTAATTTTGACAATATTCCAATGTTAAAAATACTAGATAGGCTAGGTTATCGCTATTGTGGAGAAGTATTTTTTAGTGGTGCAGCACGACGAGCTTATGAGAAGGTGTTCATATAAATGCCTCAATTCCAGAAAAAGAACCTATCTTTAGTCAAAAATAAAGCCCCATCATGCAAGAACAAAATTTAAAAAATCATTCCAAGATTGTCGTAAGTTTCCATTTGGCGAATTTGCTCCCAATTCTTGTTTCGCTTATTTTGTCGGTTGCCTTATTGATAACCGAAGGAATTACCTTAGTAAGTTGCTTTTCCGTATCCGTAGCACTCAGTTTGGGATTATTATTTTACCACGTAAGAACATTCGGACTAGGAAATCAGGACAGGATTATTAGAGCAGAGGAGAACTTCAGGTGTTATCGCTTAACAGGAAAGGAATTAGACAGTCGCCTGACAAAAAGCCAAATCATTGCTTTACGCTTTGCCGTAGATAGCGAATACGTTGCTTTGATGGAAAAAACAATTGCTCAGAATTTAGGTGCAAAAGAAATTAAAGAAAGCATCAAAGAATGGCGTGCCGATTATCA
>JBMLRK010000058.1:1753-5195 GCA_049241065.1 Spirosomataceae bacterium | reverse complement strand
TTTCTAAATGGCACGTTAATGATTTTTTAGAAATACAATTCGGAGAATTGCGTTATAGTTTTTTACTTGTGCTGTTATGGTTATGTTGTTGAAATGGAAAACTAAAGGGTAAATTTAATGCCGTTGTCTCATCGGAGTATATCGGTAATTCTATTGATTTGACTGTTCATAATGATTGCATAATCTAATTTTAAATCGTATTTTTGTACCACCTAAACGTTTTGGACGTATCGAGAAGGAAGGTTTCGTACCTCATGCTTCATAGGTTTTAAAGCCGTCAAGCCCACTTGTCGGCTTTTTTATACATCGTATGAAATACTAACCGACTCACTTTATTTTTCTTCTTACTTGTCACCGTTCTAACTTCTTTCACTACAAAGACTTGATTGTCAATTGTTTTTACAAATTGTAACATTGGTAAACGAGTTTGTCTTGATGTCCCAACCGTTTGTATTTCATCAGGCTGTAAAAATACTTCCAACATCGTAATAAAATCTTCTTTTTCAACGGCAATTTGCCCTCTTTTACCTTCTGAAACAGGATTTCCATGATGTTCGAGTGCGTGGGTTACGCCATAGTTATCCAAGCAAACCCAATGCCCCGAAACATCCATTTCAGTAGCTTCCTTTATTCTTTCTGCAAGATTATCAGGCACAATAAACAAATCTAATTTACGATGAAAGGGTTCTAAGGAACTGATACAATCGTCGTATAATTCATATATTTTTTGCCGTATTTCGTTATCTATCAATATCATATTTTTGTGTAGAAATTATAATTTATCCTCAAAAGCTCCTGCAATAATACGCTTTTTCAACCCCATTAGCTGTACTAAACGTTCTCCTCAAAGCATCGAGATTGAGCGGTTATGTTGTTGACAAGCCACCAAGGCTGTTAAAATAGAAAGCCCAAAGATAGAAGTTTCATTTGATTATAAGGTTCAATTATTCTTGGCAAAATATCCCTAGTGACTTATTGATTTGTAAAGGATAAGGCAATTCAATGGCTAATAGTTATAATGACTGGTTGCATCGGTTTATTTTTTTACGAAATTTGACTGAGTTATTTGTTCCTAAACGTTTAAACCATGTATGAAAAAGACTTTACTTCTATTGTTATTTACTATTATATTCGGCTTTCAAAACGGTGTTTGTCAAGCTCAAAACGATTTACTCAAAAGAGTACTAAAGCAATTGGCTTTACAAGAGAAAGATATAGAAAAAACGTTATTTGCTTCTAAAATTCTGCCTCATGCCAAAGATAAAAGCGTACTTACCTTTCCTAAGTACGTTAGTAAATCCGATGATGTCTATGTATTTGACGCTTATATCGTAGTGGTAGATAATCAAACAGGAAAAATTCTCTACAAATTTTATGAACCCGAGGCTTGGGAATCTGACGCTATTATGCTTGTACAAATTACTATTGATACAGGCTTATTTATTTTGAATAATGAAACAAGAGCCTTTGGAGTTAGGCTTAATTATCATCATACTAGCAATTGGGATCCTTATTCTAGAACAGACTTATCGTTGTTTATAGTTGAAAACAATAAGCTAAAAAGAATTCTAGAAGACTATACTATTTCAAGTTACAGCGGTGAGTTTGGACCTACTTGTGCTGGAGGAAACAAAGAAGAAATGGAGTCGGTTATTGATATTGATAAGCAACACCAAAGTAACCAATTTAACGACTTAGTAATCAGCGAAACCGTAACTATGACAGACTATCTCAAGAAAAAATATCCCAAATATGATCAGGATTGTGATGAAAAAAGGACTACTGTGAAAAAGATTGTGAGAATGAAATATGATGGTAGGCAGTATAAGTAGCATCCTCACTGGTGCTTGATTCCTATCAAGCACCAGTGAATAGCATTCCCTTCCTGCTCTCCCCCCAACATAAAACAAACCAAAGCATCCATATATTTCATCATATCAACAATTTATACTTATTTAGTAAATGAAATTAGGCGAACTTCACACCCTTTGGCGTTGAGTTCCTCCTGATAACGGTTATACTATTAACGAATAACGTCCCAAAACACTCCATGCTACATGATTGATTTACTTTTATTGATGGCTTCTATTGCTTGTTTATCTGTTGGTTTGGCGGGGGCAGTGTTGCCTTTGCCTGGGCCTCCCATCAGTTTGATAGGGCTTTTCGTACTGAATGCGTCTAAATATGCCGATTTTGACCGAACTACGCTCATTGTCTTCACCGTCTTTACCGTTGCCCTAAGTGTCTTTGATTATTACGCACCGATTTGGGGAGCAAAGAAATTTGGGGGTACTAAATATGGGACTTGGGGTTCTACGATTGGACTAGTACTAGGCTTTTTCTTTACCCCAATTGGTATGCTTGTAGGGGCATTTTTAGGAGCATTTGTAGGAGAACTCATCGGAAAAGCAGGAACAAACCAAGCGTTTATGTCTGCCATCGGTTCTATGATTGGCTTGCTTACGGGCATGATTGGGAAAGTCATTTTGTGCGTAGCCATGATTATTTGGGCAGGAACAGCCGTAGTGGAGTATTTCTTTATGATGAATACGTAACCTGCTCCCCGCTCTTTCGGATTTGTAATCCGAAAGTCAGTGGAAAGAGATTTGCAATCTCCCGTTCTTTCTGATTTTCAACCTGAAAGCCAATGGAAAAGAGATTTTAAATCTCCCTTTCGACAAACATAATTGAATATCTGATAATCAATGTATTGGCGGTTTGAATTTTTTATTAATTTATTTGTATATAGTGCTGGTATTTCCTAATTTTGCATTCCCATTTTCAACTGGATGCCCATTTAGAAGGAAAATAAGGAAAAAATCATTGAGAATCAGACGTGTTCCGTCGTCTGATATGAATTTGATGCAACATTAAAACTTTAGAAAAAAGTGGATACTTTAAGTTACAAAACCATCTCAGCTAACAAAGCTACCACAGATAAGGGATGGATTATCGTAGATGCAGAGAACCAAGTTGTTGGACGTTTGACATCTGAGATTGCGAAAATTTTACGTGGAAAGCACAAACCAAGCTTTACTCCACACGTTGATTGCGGTGACAACGTTATCGTAATTAATGCAGACAAAGTCCGTTTCACTGGAAAGAAACTAACGGATAAAGTTTATACTCGTCACACGGGATACCCAGGTGGACAGCGTTTCGCTACTCCGAAAGAGGTTTTAGCTAAAAACCCAAGAGGAATTGTTGAATCAGCCGTTAAAGGTATGCTTCCTAAAAACCGTTTAGGACGTAAATTGTTCACTAACTTGTACGTTTACGCAGGTTCAGAGCATCCTCACACAGCACAACAACCAAAAGAAATCAAATTCTAATAATCGTTATTTCGTAGGTATTAGGTATTAGATATTAATAACTGATAGCTGTTAAATAACTTCTCTATAAAACAATGGCAGAAGTAACAAATACATTAGGAAGAAGAAAA
>JBMLRK010000058.1:0-1653 GCA_049241065.1 Spirosomataceae bacterium | reverse complement strand
ATAACTTCTCTATAAAACAATGGCAGAAGTAACAAATACATTAGGAAGAAGAAAAACGGCTGTTGCTCGCATTTACTTGACACCAGGAACTGGTGCAATTCTTGTAAACGGTCGTGACTATAAAGAATATTTCCCATCGGAGATTTTACAAATCATCGTTAACCAACCATTTGCTTTAACAAAAACAGAAGGTTCTTATGATGTTAAAGTAAACTTAGACGGTGGTGGTGTTAAAGGACAAGCAGAAGCGCTTCGTTTAGCTATCTCTCGTGCTTTACAAGAAATTGATCCAGAACGTCGTCCAGCATTGAAGAAAGAAGGATTCCTTACACGTGACCCTCGTATGGTAGAACGTAAGAAACCAGGTCGTCGTAAAGCTCGTCGTAAGTTCCAGTTCTCAAAACGTTAATATGCGTTTGGTTCAAAACTCGGTTATTGTATTATTACAATGTGCTTAGTTTTGGCAGTAGAACAATCTTTTTTGGCAAGGCTTGCAGTGACCGGTGCCTTGTCAATACTTTTCACATTTATTTACACAATTTTTTGGTTAAAAGAAGAAGGCCTACGGGTATTTCTTGCTGATAACTGCTACGAAAATGGCACAATTAGAATACAAAGAATTATTAGATGCTGGTGTTCACTTCGGACACATGACACGTAAGTGGGATCCGAGAATGGCACCATACATCTTCATGGAGAAGAATGGTATCCACATTCTTGACTTGAACAAAACGTTAGGCTGTTTAGATGAAGCGTGTAACGCAATCAAAGGTATCGTTCGTTCTGGTCGTAAAGTGATGTTTGTTGCAACAAAAAAACAAGCTCAAGAAATCGTTACGGAAGAAGCTCGTCGCTTGAAAATGCCTTACGTTACTGACCGTTGGTTAGGTGGTATGTTAACAAACTTTGCTACTGTACGTAAGTCAATCAAGAAAATGTCAACAATCGAAAAGATGTTGAAAGACGAAGTTACAGTGAAGGCATTAGCAAAACGTGAGCGTTTGATGATGACTCGTGATAAAGACAAAATGGAAAGAGTATTAGGTGGTATCACTGATCTTACTCGTCTTCCTGCTGCTTTATTCGTAGTTGACGTAAAACGTGAACACATCGCTGTAGCTGAAGCAACTCGTTTGGGTATTCCAGTATTCGCAATGTGCGATACGAACTCTAACCCAGATTTAGTTGAGTTCCCAATCCCTTCTAATGATGACGCATACAAATCAATCGCTTTGATTACTTTAGCTATCGGTAAAGCTATCGAAGAAGGTTTGATGGAACGCAAGCAAGATAAAGACGATGCTCGTGTTGCGGAAGAAGAAGAAGCGAAACGTTTAGTTGACCAAGAAGCTGCTATCGAAGCTGCTAAAGTGGCTGCTAAATACGAGAAAGAAGCAGAGCAAGAATAGTTGACATTGGGCCGTTTTTTAGTGATGTAATGTTACTAATAAACAGATTGTCAATAAAATAATTGTTAAGAATAGAATAGCCCATAGTTTTCTGTGGGCTATTCTGTTAGTTTAGTGTATTGAAGTTTTTTGCTAAAAAAAGAGATACATTAAAACGAGTTAAATCAGAAATCTTAAAATCAAAAAAATATAAAACGATGGCTATTTCAGCAGCAGACGTTAATAAATTAAGACAAATGACCGG
>JBMLRK010000057.1:0-2603 GCA_049241065.1 Spirosomataceae bacterium | reverse complement strand
TGCCATTGTCAGTGTCTTCATTGACAATTTCGTGAGTTGTTTGTGAAGACACAAACAACGGCTTTCAAACAGCGAAGGTCTCTTTAAACTTTACACGTTAAACTCATAAACGCTACGATTTATCGCTTAAAATAATTCTTTTTCTTCTTCGTTTTCGACATCGGACTTTCACCAATTACTTTGTCAATCGCAGCTTGCTTCGGACTTTTTAGTAAGCGTTCTGCCAAATCTGGGCGATTCAATTTGTGCAAACGGGTACGAATCCAGCTCTTAAATTCAGGCTTATACCAGAAGAAATAATTGTTTTGGTTTTGTTTTTCCTCCTTCGTTTTTGCCGTTTTAATAGGCTGTAAGGTATAAGGATGCACACCCGAATAATAAATTACTTCGGCAACGGTCATTGGCGTTGGCGTAAAATCTTGCACCTGTTCCAATTGGAAACCTAAGTCTTTGGTTTCAGCAGCAAGGTTTGCCATATCTGCTTCTTCACAACCAGGGTGCGACGAGATGAAATACGGAATTAACGGTTGTTTCAGCCCGTGTTTTGCCTGAATCGCATCGTATTTATCCTTAAACTTACGGAAATACTTAAACGAAGGCTTACGCATTACTCGAAGCGTATCGTCAGAAGTATGTTCTGGAGCAACTTTCAAACGTCCCGAAACGTGACGAGTTACTAACTGTTCCATGTAAATATCGTGGTTGCCGTCTTGGTTATTTTTATTGAAATCATCCACCAATAAATCATACCGAACACCCGAACCCACAAAGGCTTTCTTAACCCCAGGGTGAGCATCTACTTTGCGGTAAATTTCTGTTAAAGGCGTATGCGACGTATCTAAGTTTGAACAAATAACAGGGTGAATACAACTCGGACTTTGACAACGGTTACAAATCGACTCGTCTTTTCCCTTCATTTGGTACATATTCGCTGAAGGACCTCCCAAGTCAGAAATATAGCCTTTAAATTCTGGGTGTTTCACAATCTCATCGACTTCTTTCATAATCGACTTTTCACTACGAGAAGCGATAAACTTGCCTTGGTGTGCCGAAATCGTACAGAAACTACATCCACCAAAACAACCACGGTGCATATTAATCGAGAACTTAATCATCTCATACGATGGAATCGGCCCTCTTTTTTTATACTTCGGGTGTGGCATACGAGTGTAAGGCAAATCGAAGGACACGTCCATCTCTTTTTCCTCCATCGTCTTGAAAGGCGGGTTAATCACCAAGGTTTTATCCGCTACTTTCTGGATGATTCGGTTGGCTTGCCATTTATTCGATTCCACTTCTACAACCTTGAAGTTCGCCGCATATTTCAGTTTATCTTGAAGACAAACCTCATGGCTCGAAATCTCTACCGTATCCCAATTGTTGAATTCTCCAAGCGGTTCTGCGGTAGGTTGTAAATACGAAATTTGGTTGACATTGCGGATGGTATCTAAAGGCACACCTTGTTTTACCAAACGCAAAATTTCACGAAGCGGTTGTTCGCCCATTCCGTACACCAACATATCTGCTCCCGAATCAAAAAGAATCGAAGGCAACAATTTATCTTGCCAGTAGTCATAGTGCGTAACACGACGAAGCGATGCCTCAATACCCCCAATCAATACAGGGACATCAGGGTATAACTCCTTCAATATTTTGGTATAAACCGTTGTGGCGTAATCTGGACGATAGCCAGCTTCACCCCCAGGCGTATATGAATCGTTTGAACGCAAACGTTTATTGGCAGTATAATGATTCACCATCGAATCCATACAGCCAGCCGTTACGCCAAAGAAATATTTTGGTTTTCCTAATTTCTTAAAATCACGTAAATCATCTTTCCAGTTGGGTTGTGCCACAATCGCAATTTTGAACCCTTCACTTTCGATGATACGCCCAATCACAGCCGTTCCGAAGGCTGGATGATCCACGTAGGCATCTCCCGAGATTAGAATCACATCTAACTCGTCCCATCCACGTTTTTCTACCTCTTTTTTGGTCAGAGGCAACCAGTCAGTTATTGGTCTTTCAATCATGATACAAAATTACATAAGAAAGCAATGATAAAAATCATTTTACGCTAATTATTAAGCAGATACTGGGTAAACGAGTTTTAATCCGTTTGTAAGCAAATCGTATTTAAGCTGTTTTCAGAACTGGTTTATCAACAGAATAATTCTAATGCAACGAGTTAAAACCCATTGACCCCTTAGAAGAACTTTAATACAACGGGTTAAAACCCGTTGACCCTTCAGAAATAGGTTAAAAGCTGTTTATCCTTAAAGATAACCGTTAACATAAGTGATTTGTTTCGTTTGATGGATTTATCTTGGAGGTAAGTAGTTGATTTTTTATCCGTAGTGTAAGGGTTGTTTAACTAAGTAATCAGACATATTTTGTTTTAAGAATCATATAGGAGTATCGTGAGTATAACTAATTGATTACCAGATTTTATGTAACTATGTTTTCTATCTATCTATGTGGTTAATTATGTTGTGGTACTGATACAGAACTGATTTAGGTTTGCAAGATTTACCTAATAGCTAGAACGTGGTGCTGATGTCCCTTTGCAAACTTGATACCTGTTAGTATAGTCCAACAGTGAG
>JBMLRK010000056.1:13135-17460 GCA_049241065.1 Spirosomataceae bacterium | reverse complement strand
ATTTATCCAACCATGAAAGTCGAAACAGAAAACCAAGCAAACTTGGACGATATTATCTTCCAAGACCGTAACAAGGCGTATGGAGCATACAGTCTTCGTTCTGAGTATCACCTTAGAGTCAAAAAAGCCGTAAGCCTTGGCGTGTCCCTTTTCGGGATAGCCTTACTGACACCCTTGCTTTGGGCAAAGGTAAAAGGGGAGGAGGAAAAGGTGTATATTTATGCGACTCCATTACCTCAATTTTCGCCACCTCCAGAAAAAGTTAAACCAATCGAACCAGAATTGCCCAAACCTTCAGAGCCTGCTCCACAAGTGGCAACGATTCGGGTATTACCGCCTGAAATTGTACCTGATGATCGGGAAACGGAAGTAATGATGACCCAAGATGAAATTGAAAAAGCGGGAGTGGCGATTAGTAATGTAACGCAAGAAGGGGTGGATGGTGAGCTTCCTCCTGTGGATATTGACGAAGCTGGAAAGGGAATTATTGAGCCACCCGTTGCCATAGCGACACCCGAAGCTGTAGAAGTGTTTACTAGTGTGGAGCAGATGCCTACTTTTAGCGGAGGAATGGAAGCGTTAAGTAAGTATTTGAGCAAAAATCTGCGGTATCCACGTGGGGCAGCGGATGCAGGAGTGCAAGGAAAAGTATATGTGTCTTTTGTGGTTGGACGAGATGGGGAGATTTCTAAAATTGAACTCTTAAAAGGAATCGGTTTTGGTTGTGATGAAGAAGCAAATCGAGTAATTAAGGGAATGCCCAAATGGATTCCAGGGAAACAATCGGGCAGAGCCGTGATGTGTAAATTTACGCTTCCAATTGCCTTTACATTGAGTGAATAAGTTATTCTAGGTAGTAGGTATTAGTTATGAGGTAGAAATGATACCTACTACCTCATAACTCATACCTACTACCTAAACTTCCCCATACTTTTGGAGTAACAGGGGTCTATTAGTTCTACTGATGGCGATTTTATGTTTATTTACTTCTACGTAATTTTCTTTAAGATTGATACGTTTTACCCAATCCATATTGACGATTGTATTTCGGTTGATTTTTTCAAAACCACAGTCTTTTAACAAATCTTCATACGTTTTTAGGGGTGTGTAATTCACATATTTGGATTCGTTGGTGTAAATGGTCGTAGCATGGTCGATAGTTTCGACCAAAAGAATGTCTTTGGAGGCAATTTTATACAGGTAATTTCCTTGTTTGATACTGATGGTTGTATCTAAAGGCAACTCTTCTTTTTCAGGTTCTTCTTGTCCCTCTTCACTAAATAAAAAAGACTCGATGGTTGTTCTAAGCACAAATTCATCGACGGGTTTTTTGATAAAAAACTTCTTGAATTTTAGTTCTCGGTAGGCTCCATAAAAGTCTTTACAGTCAAGCGAACTCGAAATAATTACCCAAACATTTTCATTTCGAATGGCTTGGATAAGGTCTATTCCTGTAAGCGTTTCTTGTAGCATAATGTCAATTATGAACAATTGATAAGAGCCTTTTCCGAGTTCATATAAAAAGTCCTTCGCTGTACTCACATACGTTGGTTTTATGGATTCAAATGTTTCCAAGACCATCTCAATAGCCAATTGGTCATTGAGGGAATCTTCCAGTATAAGAGCTTTAAACGTTTTCATGCAGTGATTAAAAGTTATTAGTGGGTAAATGTATTTTAGAAACTAACGGTACATATATACTCTTGTTTACTGATGTCTGATGATGTGTGAATGGTGAAATTAGCTTTTTCTAAAATCGATTCGAGGATACTCAGACCAACGCCTAAGCCCTGATGATGGCTTTTCACTTGAGGGTCGTACTGGTTTTGTAACCTAATGGTGGACAAATCTTCTTGTTGTGTGACGGTTATGACAATCTTTGTGTGTGGAATCGCATGAATTACCGTATTAAAAATCACATTTCTAAGTACGATAATTAACAGACTTTGGTCGGTATTACTAATAATATTTTCACCAAAAATTTCATAAGACAGCCCTTTTTCGGTTAGTTCTTCTGAATAGACCTCAAACAGCTGCTCGATAATTTCTCCCAAATTACAAGATTGCTTAGTAGGTTCCCAATTTTTATTGGCCCCTTTTATCCAATATACTAGTTCATCAATGAGCCATAATACTTTTTTACTTCTGGATTCAGTTTCTTTTCCTAACAAGGTCAATCGTTCAAAGTCATTTTTTTGAATCAAATAGTTTAATTTTTTAGAAATTCCATGAAAACTCTGAACAGGGTAGCGAACATCATGGACTAATAAGCCCAACAGTTGCTCTTTGAGTTTCAAACTTTCTTGTAATGCAGCAGTTTGTTCTTCCACTTTCAATTTTAAAAGGGCATTTCTACGGGCTAATTGAGCCGTGTAATAATACGTATAAAGTTTAACGAATGCAATTATAACAGCGATGACAGCTACCCAGAAATACCATTCGAGATAAATAGGTTTTTGTCTGTCAATAATAATCGTAATCGTTTTTGACCCAACGAAATCATTACAGCTTACGACCATAATTTCAAGCTTCGTAATTCCTGCATCAATGTTGTGTAAAATTAGTTTCCCATTTGTTAATGCTTGCCATTCGTTGCTTAAAGAATGAGATGTTTTATAGAAATATTTTTTGTCACAAACATACTTATAGTCTTCGTAAGAAAGCAGGAATTCTACGTTATTTTCGCTACGTCCGAGAGAAAGTGTGGTATCTTTGAAATGATGGAAAGCACGGTTTCTGGTTTCGTTCGTAAAAGTTACCAATGAATCTATTTGTAACGGAAATTTAGGGTCTTTTTTCGTTGAAAAATCGCTAGGATTCAAAATATTTATTCCATTGACTCCGCCAAAATACAAGATGTCATTTTCGTCTTGAAAATGAGCAAGTCGATTACATTCACTGGTGGTTAAACCGTCTGAAATCGTGTAAATTTTCAATAAATTTCCAAGGTTGTCAAAATGCCAAACACCTTCTTCCGAACTTGCCCAGACCCCGTTATTCGTTTGATAAGCAGATAAGAATTTTTTATGATGATAATTGGTACTTCTGATAAAAGGACGTAGTTTTTGATGTAGCAAATCAAGTATCCAGATGCCATTTTGTGTGGCAATCAACAGTTGTGACGGCTGTTTCTTATTTTGTTTTAGTGAGAAACAAGTCATTTGTAGCGGCTTATCAACAGGAAAGGGGATTTCGCTCAAGACTTGTCCATTCTTCAAGGTATGCAATCCTGCTTCAGAAGCAATGTAGGTTAAGGCTTTGTCTTGGTAAAAATCATAAATAATCGAGTTTTTAAATAGTTCCTGTGAATTGGCAACAGGCGAAACTTTTTTAGTTTGCTTATCGTAATAAAGAATGCCTCGTTTTTCAAGCCCAAGCAGATAGCCCTGTTTGTACACGTGAATTGCCCAGATTTTAGTACTATCTAGTTTAAGGAGAATGTCGTCTTTATGTTTTGTCAAATCTGCTTTTACAAGGGCATCTTCGCCACAAATAATATCTCCTTGCTCATCTTTCATACTGGTTAAGACGAACTTCATGTTTTCATCAGGGGCATTTTTGAAGTTATGTAAAGGCGTAATTTTAGCTGTTGCAAGGTTGATTACTTGTCGTCCTTTATTGGTATTTACTAGAATTTCCTTGTTATTGATTCTTAAAATAGCTCTACACGAATAATCGTCAATAATGTTTTCAGGATCAACGTTTTGGAGAAAGGTGAATATTTTACGTTTATTGAGTTGAATAATCTTCACGCCATTATTGGTCGAAGCAATAAGGTTTCCATAGTTATCATGGCATATATCATGAATTAAATAATTGCAGGGAATGTGGTGGACTAGTTTAAATTGCTTATCATAAAAGGAAAGACTAGTTGCTTGATTAACAATAAATTGTTGCTTATCTGCCACATAGATAAGATTGGATAAATAGCGTTCTTTTGAAATCGAGAACAAATGCTCTTGAGTACCCTCAAGCTGACGAAGAGCTAAGTGAATATCGTTTCGGTAAACATAAAAAAGTTGTTTATCTACCTCAAGTACCGAACGTACAAAAACAGCATGAGCAGCAGTAATGCTAATGATTTTTCCCTGATGATTGAGGTGAATAATACTTTGGTCATGCTGTGAGTTCGTTTCAAGAACCAAGACAATTCCCAAGGGACCTGCATACAAAAGCTTAACCCTATTGGAAAAAGAGGCCAGTTTTTGGAGGCGTTTTTGTTGTATATCAAAAGCAAAAAGTTGCCCAATTTTAGTACCAAAAAAAAAATTGTGTTTAAACCGGAGTAAAGAATGAAAATACCAAGAAACAACAACAAAACAATT
>JBMLRK010000056.1:0-13125 GCA_049241065.1 Spirosomataceae bacterium | reverse complement strand
TTTGGCGATATTACAAAAAGAGCTATAGACTAGATTTTTAGTACCAATAAAAACTTTGTCTTTAAACGGAAGTAAAGAATGAATAGCCAAAGAAACACCTACATAACTAGTTAAAGAAGATACCTTTTTTGTGGTAGGGTTAAAAATAACTCCTCTCTGAAAATTAAAAGGGTAATACCATTCAAAGTTTTCAGTTAGCCAAAAATTGCCACTTCCATCGACAAAGCCTTGATTAAATCCTCTGTTTGAAAAGTTATCGGTCAGTTGATAATTGACAATTTTATCCCCTTTGAAGAGCGAAACCCTATTGTCAGATAAAAACCATAGTTGTTGATTATTATCAATAAATGTTGAGTTTACATGTCTGGTTTCTAGGCCATCTTTAATACCTAAATTTCGTTCTGTTTGTTGAATGCTAGGCATTAACTGACCCATGAGCGGTACAGCCATAGTACAGCACAAAATAATACAGAAAACACGGTGAGTATGCTTGAAAAGTTTGTTCATGAATAGTGATTAATCAGACCGCTAAGATATACTATTATTCATGTCTTTTTTTAGAAAAGCGATAAAAACTAACAGCATTCAATGGGTATAATTTACCGTTTACGCTAGTTTTTAGCCCGTTTGCGTAGCGTATATAACAAGTGAAATACGATGTTGTTAAAATAAAACTATTTTTGTACCACTACTTTATTCTTTGATTCGTCTAATAGTTATGATGATCACGTGCTGTATATGCCTGATGGGATAGGTTAAACCTAAAAAATGTAAAATGATTACGGTACTTAATTTAAGTCCGTTTGTAACCTACCTTAAAGTCTAAGCATAATCTTCTCTCTTAATTATAACAGACTTATTAGTAACGTATATTCAATTTCTACTGAAATACGACTTTTTGTTCTTGCTTTTTAAATTTTATAATTGTTTCAGTCTAAATCAGGTACTCATATAAACACCATCTATAACCCATGAATAATATAACACCCAAAATATTCAAATCAACTAATTTTAGAAGTACTATATGTGTATTTGAACCATCAGAAGTTCTGTTGTTAGAAGGAGCAGGTAATTATACCGTTGCTCACCTAATAAATGGGAGAAAGAAAGTTTTTTCAAAAACGCTAAAAGTATATGAAGAAGTATTTGCATCTTCAGGTTTTATCAGAATTCATCGAAATACCGTAGTCAATCCATCATTCATCATTGCTTTTAATAAGTTAGAGTCCTCGTTTGTTCTTAAATCACTTGATGAAGTAACTATTTCAAGAAGAAGACTAAGGGAACTCCGTCTATATTTAAAAGAGCAAAAGTTTCCTATTGTAGAACAAGGGAAATCAATCAGAAAATAGGACTCTTAGCCCTGATAAGAAAACCGTCAAACGAGTGTTGGTCTGGCGGCATGAGTAGTTTCTTGATAATTCACAAGTAATAACAGTAATATATACGTTGAAATATAACGATTTCGATAATAAAATTGATTCATTATTGAGACTTAGTAATTTATGAATCAAGTAGTTGAAAAATTATATTATCTTTCTTAACTTGACGATATGTTTATTTATAACAACAAAGAAATCAAAGAAACTAGGCATACTTAAACCGAAAAACTTTTTATTATTATGGCAATCACAAAACAATTTTTGAAATCAAAACCAGTTTGTAAAGTAACTTTTTTAGTTCCTGCTGAAGATGTAAGTGGAGCAAAAGCTGTGAACGTAGTTGGTGAATTTAACGACTGGGATGCATCTGCAACTGCTTTGAAAAAACAGAAAGATGGTACATTTAAGGGTACAGTAGAGTTAACAACTGGAAAAGAATATCAGTTTAGATATTTATTAGATAGCACTAATTGGGCGAATGATACAGAAGCAGATAAATATGTTTTGAATGGTATTTCAGCAGATGAAAATTCAGTGGTAGTCGTTTAGAAAAAAATAGTTGAGAAATAGTAGAATCCCGAAGGTCGTTCATGCAACCCTTCGGGATTTTTTTTCGTCCTTATGGTAACGAAGTACTCTACCAAGGTAATAATTTAAACAGGGTTAACTAGATGAAAAAACGATTTAATTTCTTCCTTTTATTAGTACTGGCAGGGGGGCTTTGTTCCGCTTGTTGGAAAACTACCAGTGTTGAGCCACCTCCATTCACGGGTGTTTCTAATACGAAAACGGGTTACAAACCTATTTACATGGCTACAGAACTGGCCTATAAAGTAGCTGTACAATCGCCACACGCATTGAGAAATCCAGGCAAAATTTATATCAAGGATAATTATTTATTTGTAAATGAAATAGGTAAAGGTATTCATGTCTTCAATAACCTAGATAAACGAAACCCGATTCCTTTGGCTTTCATTTCTATTCCGGGTAATGTGGACATTGCTGTGAAAGGAACAACTTTATATGCCGATAACCTGACGGACATGGTCGCTATTGATATTACGTCTCCCAACAGTGCGAAGGTCGTTAAACGCCTGCCCAACATGTTTCCCTATGCGGTTACTGGGTATCCTTCTGCAACGAATACCTATTTCGAATGCGTAGATCAAACAAAAGGAACAGTGATTGGCTGGGAACAGATGGCTTTAGATTCAAAGGCATTACCCAATTGTTTTCGTAATTAACCTAAACGTTTAACCTCATGAAAAAAACACTTATTCCTTTTATCGCATTCATCTCCGCCTTGTTGTATGCTTGTAGTGGAGCGGGAGATGCTCCGTCCTCATCTGGAGGAGGTACATCGGGTACTGCGGGGTCTATGGCTCGTTTTGCAATTGTCGGTAATGTACTCTATACAGTTACTACGCAAACATTGAATCTTTTTGATATAGCTGATGCACAAAATCCAATTCCCAGAGGAACTAAATCAATCGGATTTGACATAGAAACTATTTATCCTTATAAAAACTATCTCTTCCTGGGGTCTCAGTCGGGGATGCAAATTTTTGATAATTCAAATCCACTCCTACCTACTTGGGTTTCTACGTATTCTCACATTATGAGTTGTGACCCAGTCGTTGTGCAAGGGCAATACGCTTATGTCACATTGCGGACAGCTTCTGCTTGTATGCGTGGTGTTAATCGCTTAGAAATCATTGATATATCGAATCCGAAGTTGCCAAAGTTAGTCAATTCAATTAGTATGATAAACCCACATGGATTAGGTATTGATGGTGATAAATTGTTCGTTTGTGAAGGGGCAAGTGGCTTAAAAGTGTTTGATGTTAGTACACCTACTAGTCCTCTTTTGCAATTGACCTTGAATAGCGTAGATTCGTACGATGTAATTCCCAATAGTAATGTCTTAATTGTAACAGGCAAAGGAGGGATTTTTCAGTATGATTATTCCAAGAAAGGAGAACTTTCATTGTTGAGTGAAATTACCGTAGAATAAACCTTATCTGTTTTAACTTTTAAGCTAAGTATTAAGACACATTTATGTGAAGAATCAGATAGAAACATAGTAAACATAAGTAATTGATTATCAGATTTTACACAACTATGTTTTCTTCTGTATCTATGTGGTTAATTAGGTCAGGGTACTTACATCAAACTATGAAAAAGAATATTATTGGGCTATTATTAATAGTCCTGTGTCCTTGTATTGCCTTCGGACAGCAGCAAGTCTTTACGGAAAATCCAAAACGTCCGCTTTGGATTTTGAAATTTGCTCCCTTATCGCTCATTGATATTAATCCTACGTATCAGGGAGCAGCGGAGTATTTTTTTTCGGATAAATATTCGCTCCAACAAGAGGTCGGTTATGGCTATGAAAAACTAATGCCATTTTCTTGGGAAAAGAAAACCGACGAAGAAACATGGCGTTTCCGAACGGAATTTCGGAAGTATTTACCGCAACGGCGAACAGGATTTAATCGTCAGCGAAATTATGTTGCTTATGAAGGAATGTATAAGCATTTTAATTATCCTGTAAATGACATTGTAACTATTGCTAAAGTGGGTTATTACCAAAATATACATTATCGCTATCAGTTTGTTCGAGATACCTATGCCGTCCATATAAAGTTTGGACAAGAAGAGATTCAGACATCTAATTTCGTGGTGGATGCTTATTTGGGAGCGGGCTTTCGTTGGTACAATGTTAGTAGAATTGGAGACCATCCAACAACTAATGATAGGGATGTATTTCAAGCTATTTCGCCAATGACGGAAGGATTAACGAAAGCCATTAGTTTCTCTTTAGGTTTCAAAATCGGATTTGTTGCGAAAGCAAAGACGAAATAAAGAATTTGTAATAGGGTTCGTATGATAGTTACGAACCCTATTACAAATGGCTTACTTTTTCTTCAAAGTACTCATATAGTCCACTAAGTCAACCAATTCTTGTTGGCTCATACCATCGGCTAAGCCTGTTGGCATCATCGAATTGGGTAATTGCTTCATGGATTTTACGGCACTCATTTTTAATTGTTGAGTTATGCCTCCAGGCATTTTTAAGACTAAATCGGTTTCTGTTTTGGTTGAAACAATACCTGTTAAAAGCGAGCCGTCTTTTAAGTGAACTGTCCAGCCTTCATAGCCAAAATTAATCCCTGCATCTGGATATAAGATAGCTAAATAATGTCCTTCTTTCGATAATTTAGACCCAATTTCAGAGAGTTTTGGCCCAAAATCAATGCCTTCACCATTTACTTGGTGACATACCGAACAGTTATTTGCAAAAACTTGAAGCCCATTTTTAGGGTTTCCTTGCATCGTGATTAGTTCGCTTACGGGAGCTAGTTTTTTGTTGGTAGAAGTCCCATTATTTCCCAAGTACTTGGCAGCTTCTGTTCTTACTGAACGTCTCCAAGCTTTGCTAACTCCTTCTACTGCTGCAGGAATGAACGCTGTCGGAATTTTCTTGGCTTTCAAATAACTCAAAATCAGGTCTTCACCTCCCCAACTTCCGCCTAAGGCTCTTGTTGCTTCTTTGCGTAAATTTTGACTATACGTAGTCGTGAAAATAATGGATTCCATTAGGCTTAATTGTGGTTTTGCTCCAGACCAACGCATGGCTTCCAATAGCTTAACGGCAAGACTTTCGTTCTTCGGATTGTGTACGATGCTTTTAGCTAAGGCTTGCCCTTCTGGTGATTTAAAGAGTACATCAGATGCCTCTCGTGCCGATTCTCCTTTACCAATCATGGCTACTAAACGCTGATTTTCTTCGGGTAATAAATAGCGTTCTTGCATTAGAATAAATTCTTTGCCTTGTAAGGTTTTTAACAAACCGCTTAGTGCATTTTTTGCAACGCTTGAGGTTTTAACGTAATCAGCATCTAAATGACTCAATGCCAATTTGTTAATTTTATTTTGTTCGTTGCTAGTTCCTTTTAATAGGGCCAGTAGGGCTTCTGATTTTTCTTTTCCTTTGATAAAGTCAAATGCTCTAAAATAACGTAGGCGATTTTCAAAAGGAATGCTTTCGTCGGTTGCCAAACGGCTCAAATATGGAACCGCCTTTTCACTTCTTGCTCGCCAAACAATGTCACAACCTGCGGCTGTTTGGGTTGGGTTGGTATTTTTTTCTAAATAGTGCGTTAGACAGGCATCCCAATTGTCATCTGCTCCAATGCCGAGTGCTTCTAAATACCAACGGTCTTTCCCGTCATGTTGCAGAGCCAAGCTTGTCCACAAAGTAGCAGCCTCTGCTGATTTTTGTCCGTGTAAAGCAATGGCACATTCTCGTCTAACTTGAGCGTTAGAATCATTTGCTAGTTGTGCTACGTAGTTTAATACGTTAAGTTTTTGTTGACGAGCAGCTCTTAATCCCAAAATTCGGATGTTAGGGTCAGTGTCGTGTACGGCTAAGTCCACGTATTTTTTTGCATCTATCAATTTTATTAAAGCCCATAATCCACGAGCTTTCATACGGCTATTATTCGATTGAAGTAAACTTGCAAGAGGCGTTTCAACCGAAGTACCGAAACCTTTCAACGCTTGCCATGCCAAATAACGAGTTGCCATGTTAGGACTTTGTAAGGCTTGAACCGCTCCGTTAGGTGTCGTCAAATCTAATTTAGGAACGGTATAAGCTGTTTGAGGAGGAGCAATACGATAGATTCTTCCACGGGTTTGGTCGCCCGCTTGATGTCCACCAACGCCAGGGTCATACCAGTCTGCCACAATGAGAGAGCCATCGGGTGCGACGCAAACATCCGCAGGACGAAACCATTTGTCAGTCTCTTGTTTCATGATATTGACGATTTCAGCTGAATAGCCAGCTCCTTGGTTTTTCACAGGGTACGAACGCACGACATTATGCCCAGGTTCAGCGTGAATCATTTGACCATGAAAAATAGAAGGAAGCAAATCTCCTTCGTAAATGAGCATACCCGTTGGAGAGCCAGAGCCTGTTTGTAACAAGTTAGGCACAGTACCAGGGTCGTTCAAATGCCAGTGACGTAAAGGGACTTCGCTTTCCATATTGGTACGAGGATAAGGCCATGAAGCACGAGTCAGTTGGTCTTTATAGCCAAAATTACCATATTCCATTACGTAGTTGATACGCACACCTTTGTTCCCGTCGTCGTCATTATCCGACTGCCAAAGCGTGCCATACGAGTCTATAGCAACCTCATAAGGGTTTCGGAAGTTTTGCCCTAAACATTCCACTTCCGTACCGTCAAGGTTACAGCGAAAAACCATTCCTTCTTGAAAGTTTTTGGGAGAAATTTCTTTGCCAGATTGGTCTTTTACGGGGTTGCCTAAGGCATCTTTTAACTGACGGCCTTCATTACCACAGTTAAAATACAATTTATTATCTGGCCCAAAGACAAAGGTATGAGCTCCATGGTCGTGTTGCTCTCCTTCTAAACCTTGGAATAAAATTTCCTTTTTATCCGCTTTATCGTCGCCATCGGTATCTGTTAATTTCCAGATGTAAGGACTTTGTGATACGAGTACGACATTACCTAAAACAGCAATTCCTAAGGGAGCATTTAAGGAAGGGTCTTGATAAAAAACCTTACTTTCATCCGCTTTGCCGTCGCCATTGGTATCGGTCAAAATAACAATTCGGTCACCTTCTTTTTTGGTAGGATTGCCCGTGATGGCAGGGCGATAGTTATATGCTTCCAATACCCATACTCGTCCTTTGGCATCTACTTCTATATCAGTAGGGTTCATTAACATGGGTTCGGTAGCAAAGGTACTAACTGCCAATCCTTCCGCTACTTTCAGCCCTTCAAGAGCATTTTCGGGTAAGCGTCGTTGCGTTTCGCTCAAGAGAGAGTCAAGCGAATGGTTGATAAACCTGCTAGTGGAAGATTGTTCTAAAGAAGCCAAGGTAAGTACAGTGCCTACTAAGATAGCGGCAACTCCCAAATAGTTATTGGGAGAACGGAAATTAAGCATAGTGATGGAGGACGAGATAAATTTAGTATGAAGGAATCGTTGTACTCAGTAGTTCAAGTGAAATTAGTGAAATTTTACGAATGATTTGTACGTTTTTGTGATGTCTTGTAGGGTAAGGGAGTCGAAGGGGGGTGTTAGAGAACCTATGAGATTTCAACAATCTCATAGGTTTGAAGCAAAAGAATATAGAATGTTCGTTTCGGGTAAGTACCTAAAATTAATATTTGCTACTATTTCTGTATTAAGGTGCTGGCTTAACCTGTTGATTTTGAGTGCATCTTGATTAACAGATATACGATTAACTAATAATAGCGTGTTACTTATTTTTAATGAATAGAGCTATTGCTTACTTGCTCGTCCGTATGGAAGTCAAAGCGATAAATGTCATCAATTTTAGAACCAGCTGGGATATCCATTACTTCTTTGATTAAGCCTGTGTGCATATCAAATACCCAACCATGTAAATGAGGTAGTTCTCTGTTTTTCCATGCACGTTGTATAACGGTTGTTTGAACTAAGTTATTGACCTGTTCTGCTACATTAAGTTCCACCAAACGATTGAATCTCGCTTCTTCATCTTCAATTTTTTGTAGTTCTTCATCGTGTTTGGCATATACATCTTTAATATTTCGTAACCATTTATTAATCAGACCTAGGTCTTGATTTCCCATAGCTGCTTTCACCCCTCCACAATTATAGTGACCGCACACAACGACGTGTTGTACTTTTAAAACCTCAACCGCATACTGCAATACCGAAAGGATATTGATGTCAGTATGTACCACTAAGTTTGCCACATTACGGTGAACAAATACTTCTCCAGGTTGCATATTGGTAATTTCCTCGGCAGGTACACGGCTATCTGAACAACCAATCCATAAGAAATTCGGCTGTTGATCTTTGGATAGATTTGTGAAATAATTTTCATCTAATTCTAGCTTTTCCTTAGCCCAAGCTTTGTTGGCTAATAATACTTTTTTGTAGTCTTTCATAAAAATTAATGTGCTGAATCAATGTCAGCATCGTATTGGTTTATATCTCCTTGAATTTTACGGTTTATTTTGTAAAAATCTACACTTATATGTTTGGCTTTTGCACCTTTTTTAAATTCATAAAGAAGAGTGAAAATATCATGGTCA
This sequence comes from Spirosomataceae bacterium, assembly GCA_049241065.1. Lineage (GTDB taxonomy): Bacteria > Bacteroidota > Bacteroidia > Cytophagales > Spirosomataceae > JALRIJ01. The sequence continues at coordinate 4,625 of JBMLRK010000056.1, read as the reverse complement.
ATGAAATTAGCTTTTGAGCCATCAATATAGACTTCGTCACCTTCTTTTAGACCCATTAGAATCTGCTTCATTCTTGGCTTATTGAGGAAAGAAACATCTTTATTGAATTTGATTAAGATACTATTGCCTTCTTGAATAACCGAAATGACGGATCTAAAGTTGGTAAATACCACAAAGAGTAATCCCGTAAAAGTACCAACAAAAATACCAATTAATAAATCTTCAAAGATGATTGTTAGTATGGTAATGGTGAAGGGAACATACTGGTCGTATCCTTGTTTAAACACCTGCTTGATTTTCTCTGGACTTGCTAATTTATAACCTACCATTAATAAAATGGCCGCTAAAGCCGCTAAAGGAATATGATTCATTAACTGCGGTATAAAAATGACAGAGCCAACTAATAATATGCCATGAACAATCGCTGACATACGGGTACGCCCTCCTGCATATACGTTAGCAGAGGTTCTAACAACGACGGAGGTGATAGGGAGACCTCCAAAAAAGCCAGAAATAGTATTGCCAATGCCCTGAGCAACGAGTTCTTTATCGGATGATGAAATCCGACGTTCGGGGTCAATACTATCTGATGCTTCTAAGCTTAATAGCGATTCTAAACTGGCAACGATTGCCAAGGTAATGGCTGTTTTGTAGGTGGCAGCCTTTGTAAGAAAACTAAAATCAGGAAAGAGTAATGAACCTGTAAAGGCATTCCAGCTATCAAAAATAGGCATGGTAACCATGTGTTTGGTAGAGTTGCCTAAGTAATAAGCTGGTTTATAAATAGCATATAATTCATTGATGAAAATTCCCAAACCAACTGCTACCAGTGAGGCCGGAATAGCTTTGAAGAAGGTTATTTTTTTCTTGGCTGCATAGTCCCATAAGATTAGTAAAATCAAACAGGCAATCGTAATGTTTACAGCACCATAGTTAAAGTCAATAAAGGAGCGAATAAGTTCTGTAAAGGTATTTTGGTTATCCATTTGTTCGAATTCAAATTCACCTTCATAGTCTTGGTCGTCACCTAGTGCATGTGGAATTTGTTTTAGAATGATTACGAGACCAATAGCCACTAACATTCCTTTGATAACGCTTTCGGGAAAATAGGCACTAAATTTTCCTGCTTTGATGTATCCTAAAATAATTTGTAAAAAGCCTGCTAAAACTACTGCAACCAAAAAACCTTGATACGAGCCTAAGTCTTTGATAGCAGTGGCAACAATAACGGTTAAACCTGCGGCAGGTCCGCTGACCGAAATTTCAGAACCCGATAAGATACCGATGATAATCCCTGCAATAACTCCCGCAATGATTCCTGAAAATAAAGGGGCTCCTGATGCCATAGCGATGCCTAGGCAGAGAGGTAGGGCTACTAAAAAGACTGATAAACCCGCTTTCCAATCGGATTTGAAGAGTGCTTTTTTATAATAATGTAATGATTCCATGTCTTGAAATGAGAAAATAATATGAATCAATAATCAACCTACTCGTGATTATTCATGTTTGATTAGTAAGTAATAAGTATGCCAATGTCTTGATAATCAAGTGTAAATAGCATTTAGATGAAGGTGAGACGCAGTCGCTCTATCTATTTGTTATTAAGAACGTTGATAAAGGGATTTCTAGCAAATAAGAAGTAAGAACATTAGTAATCGTGGAGGAGGAAAAACAATATCGAAATAACCATTCAAGGTCTTACAATCTTGGTAGAAAAAATAAGAAGTACTGTGCTGAATGATTAGTCGTTGAAGATATGTATGGCAATGTGTTTGTTGATAGTCGTGAGGTATATACGATTCATCAAAGTCGTCTTGTGAATCATTGTCACTTTTCTTATCCGTAGAGGCACTATCATTATCTCGTTCGTCTTCTGATTCCGTTTTAATAGAAGAGATTGACTTTCCTTTTTCGAAAAAATGACTTACATACGCAACTACACCTGTATTCACACCTATAAACTGCAAGGCTATTGCTAAGCAGAAAAAGCGGAATACAATATGTTGTCTAAGTATTTTGTTCATAATTTGGAATGCAAAATTTCATATATTTATTCATATATCCAAGTCGAAAAATACAAATTTAGATTTTGCACTCCAGAGATAAGAGAGGGGGAATTAACTAACTTACCATTCTAGTTTTCCTGTCTTATTATATTGTGCTAATGCTTTTTTGATTTCGGCAATACGATGGTCGGGGTCGGGGTGTGTACTCTGGAATTCAGAAGGGGCACGACCACCTGCTGCTTGCTTTAAGACTTCCATCACATCAATCATTTGAGCTGGGTCATACTGGGCTTCTAGCATATATTTCACGCCAAATTTATCAGCTTCGAGTTCGTCGTTACGGCCATATTTCATCGTAATCATCTTGCCAACATACTGAGCAATTGCGGTCGAATTATTAGGATTATAAGGATCAGCAGTTGCCGTTACTGCCGCAGAAAGTAAGCCATTTGTCAATTCGTCTTTGGCCATTTGTTGTGCTGAGTGACGACCAATCACATGCCCCACTTCATGCCCTAATACTCCTGCAAGCTGGTCTTCTGTTTTAAGTCTTTTGAGCAATCCAACCGTAATGAAAATTTGTCCTCCAGGCAACGCAAAAGCATTAATTGTTTGAGGGTCAGCTAATAAATGAAAGTTGAACTGATAAGGAGATTTGGCAGCTTCCGAATTATTAACGACTTTCATACCAATTGCTTTTACATAATCTTGCAATTTTTGGTCTTCATAAAGGCCTCCAAATTCGGCAGCCATTTGGGGAGCAGACTGTAAGCCCGTAGCGATTTCTTGCTGAGGGGTCATGGTAACAGCTTGGCGTTTCCCTGTGATGGGGTTCACCTGCATTTTTGAAAAATACGAAAATAAAGCAATCACTGCCATGATTAATCCCATGATTAAACGGGAACGGAAAACGCCTGCGTTCATGTTTCTGACGATGTTTTGAACTAATGTTTATGAAAGATTAAAGCTAAAATTACGTATTTCCATGAAACCGCACAATGTTCTTGTCGATGTTTCTTACCTTTTGCCGTTTAATAGGTGCAAACTTGGCTAAGTGCTAAGTGAGAAATGCTGGAGTGCTTGCAAATTGTAATGTTAAATTTTGTTAAATCTTATCTTAGTTAAGTGGTATTCCTCGTTCTATGTTAGAAATTTGGAGAAACATGGCAATGGTAGTCTTGAAACGAGAATAGACTTGGTTATACAAGCCTTTTTGAGAGGATATAGGAAAACTTATGAGAAATCTATCTTATTGAAACAAAAAACCTTAGCTCATTTTCTGTTTATACCCAAAAAAATTATAAATTTGCACTCTTATGCGAAAAAACGTTTTATTATTCATACTATTTACGCTGTTTATGTCTTCTTGTGGCGGGTTCGAGAAAATCCGTAAAATGACTGATGAGAAGAAAAAATATACAGAAGCTGTAAAATATTATAAAAAAGGGGAGTACGACAAAGCGGGTATCCTCTTTGAAGAATTACTTCCTATATTAGCGGGTACAGACCAGCAAGAGGTAGCAACCTTTTATCAGGCTTATTGCGATTATCATACGGGTAATTACGAATCTGCTAATGCTCGTTTCAAAAGCTTTGCAGAAACCTTTGCTAGAAGCGAATACATGGAAGAAGCTGTTTATATGGCCTCTTATGCTTTGTATAAAGCATCACCACAGTATAATTTAGATCAAAGCGGTACGTTGACTGCTATCAATGAGGTGCAAAGTTTTATCAATAACTATCCTGATAGTAAATTTAGAACAGAATGCAGCGATTTAATTAAGGAGCTTCGTAAAAAGCTGGAACGCAAAGCATACGAAAAAGCTAAGTTGTATCATAAAACGAGTGCATTTAACATTGCTTCTTTGAAGTCGGCCGTAATTGAAATTACAAACTTTCAGAAAGATTTTCCAGATTCTGATTATCAAGAAGAAATGGCTTATTTGAAAGTCTTAGCTCAGTTTGAACTGGCAAAAAGTACCATCGAATCGAAGCAAAAAGAGCGTTTCGAGGAAGCTGCTAAATTTTATCAAGAACTTTTTGAAAAATATCCGCAGAGTGATTTTACGAAACGTGCTGAAAAATACTACGATTATAGTGTGAAAGAAAGCGATAGAATTGCGAAGTTAGAAGCTGAATACAAGGCACTCTTAGAAAAAGAAAAAGCAACTACTGGTAAGGTTACCGGGGCTGATAAGTAATAACGAAGAATATAAAATCAATAAGAATATGCCAACGAATCCATCAATCATTACTAGAGATTGTGATAAACTTGCAGATATTGCAGGTGGTAACATATACGAAGCCGTAGCGATTATGTCGAAACGTGCTAGACAAGTAGCATTAAAAACTAAGGAAGAATTGAATAACAAATTATCTGAATTTGCTTCTTCTGTAGATAACCTTGAAGAGATTTTTGAAAACCGTGAGCAAATAGAAATTTCTAAATTCTATGAAAGAATGCCGAAACCAACTTCTATTGCAATCGATGAATTTATAGAAGGTAAATTTACATTCCGTCTTCCAAATCAAGAAAAAGAAGACTAGCTTTTGCTGAAATTTTAAATAAAAGGGTCGGGTGTATTACACTCGACCCTTTTATTTTGTGTTAACTTGCAG
>JBMLRK010000055.1:0-19031 GCA_049241065.1 Spirosomataceae bacterium | reverse complement strand
AGTTCCTTTATCTTACACGATGACCAATAGCACTTATGAAATTAAAAGTTAGTTGTCAACTCGACTACCAAGTTCATGAAAATGCCGCCTTAATTTTGATGCTTCGTCCGCAAAGTGGGATAAAACAGGAGATTATCGAAGGAAGTTTTGTGATAACACCATCCATTCCCATTGTCGATTACAAAGACCATTATGGCAATTTATGCAATCGCTTATTAGTTCCTTCTGGATTTTTTAGCGTTAAAACAGCATCCGTTGGCATTACAAGCGATACCATAGAAGTAGATTTCAACGCAGGTTTAATTTCTGTAGAGAATTTACCCGCAGAGACCTTGGTTTACATTGTACCAAGTCGTTATTGCGAATCGGATAAATTAGCCAATCTTGCAAGGGAAGTTACCCAAAATTTCACGCCAGGTTATCCCCAAGTAGAAGCCATTCGGCAATGGATTAGCAATCATATCAAATACGAGTATGGGCATAGTTTACCCACTACGTCGGCGTATGAGATGGCTCAAACAAGAATCGGTGTTTGTCGTGATTTTGCACATCTAGGCATCAGTTTATGTCGTGCATTAAGTATTCCAGCACGTATGGTAGTTGGGTATTTATATGAGTTGAATCCGATGGATTTACATGCTTGGTTCGAAGCCTACGTAGGCGATAGGTGGTACACTTTTGATGCTACGCAAAACGTTCCGAAAGGGAATAGAATTGTGATTGCTTATGGAAGAGATGCCAGTGATGTCGCCTTTGCCACGCAATTTGGCAATATGGAGTTATTGAACATGCAGGTCTCGGTGGAGGCAGTATTATAAGCTATTGCGTTTAACTCGCAGATTCATAGCGTGAATGTTACATTCTTTATCGTGAATAAAAAATCTAAAGGCTCATCATTGTGTACATTTGTGATACGAATGTTGTGAGGGAAAGTAAAAGATAAATTCTCAGGTAATGTTTCGAATAAATGATTAGTTTATTACAGAAAATCCTGCCTGCGACAGCTTCGTAAAATCAATGTATGGACAACGAAAAAGAGGAGTCAGATAAAGCCTCCAATGCTTCCAAAAAACGTAAAGAATGGGTCACTCCAGAAATGACTACCGTTGAAGCGGAAAGTGGCACAGCACTACATGCTGAGGTAGAGAAAATGTTAGCAAATAAAATTGCTAAGTCAGAAGAGTAGCGGTATTAACGATTGGATTTGTTTAACTATTTATCATCCACTATTGCCTCAATAATACATTGAATGTCAGTTGGTTAGTTTGATAGAAATATGGCCTTTCAACGTTGGTAGCCCTTATGCTATTAATAGGGTAACCTGTTTTTAATGTTTACTCTATTACGAAATCCACTCAGTTTCTGGGTGGATTTTTTATTGTACTCAACATAGATGATGCCCAATTATCCTCCCTTATCCCACAAAAGTGTTATTGACAGTCACCTCTTAAAGTCAGAACTTTGATATATGTTTTAGCAAAACCCGCTTAAATATTAAAGTTATGAAAAAAATATACCTATTTGCGTTACTGTGTTTCGTCCAAAGAGGTTTCTCACAAGACCTAAGCAATTTGAAAGACCAGAAACCAATTGCTATTTCTGGCGGTATTAATCTAAACATGAGTACCTACAACAGTTTATCGGGTGGGCAAACTCGTCTTGACCCTTTTTCTTGGACATTGAGTGCTTCGCCAACGCTTAGTCTTTATGGAGTTCAATTGCCTTTCTTTTTTTTACTCAACAAACAATCTCGATCACTTTCTGGGCCGTTTCAACAGTTTGGGGTAAGCCCAACGTACAAATGGGCAAAAGCTCATTTGGGGTATCGTAACATTATGTTCTCGCCCTACACCTTAGGCGGAAGGCTTTTCAATGGAGTTGGTTTAGAGCTAAATCCTGGCAAATTGCGTTTTGCCGTAGTTTATGGACAATTTCAAAAAGCAGAATTAGGCTATTTGAGTGGTACAACACCCACCAATCCTACGATACCAAATGGCTTAACGCCTGCTTATCAACGTACTGGATATGCAATGAAGTTGGGTTTTGGGACTATGCAAAACCATGTAGATATAAGTTTATTGAAAATTAAAGATAACCAAGGTTCTATCACCTTTCCTGTCGATTTTACCAGAATAACACCTGATGAAAATACGGTAGTAGGTTTTTCGCATCAATTTTTACTTTTCAAACATTTATTTTGGCGGAGTGATGTAGGCGTAAGTCTTTATACTCGGGATGTTCGTCGGGAAATGTTGGATGAAGAAGACTTAGCTAAATTCGCTTCCATCAAAAATCTTGTGGATATTCGGAAAGGTACTTCTTTGGGTTGGGCTGGCGAAACAACGCTTGGTTTACAGTTTAATACGTTCACGATTCAAGGGCAGTATAAGCTGATTTCATCCGATTATCAGTCGATGGGAGCTTATTTTTTCAATACCGATATGGAAGAATATACGGGGTCTGCCACGCTTGCTGCTTTACAAGGAAAAATACAATTATCGGGTACGTATGGAATCCAAAAAGATAATGTCAGTAAACTCAAAGAATACACGACAACTCGAAATATTGGAGCAGCAAATTTGAATGTACAATTTTCAAAAACACTGGGATTATCCGTGAATTATTCCAATTATGGGACTACTCAAAACATTCCTTCTCAAATTATTGATACCGTTAAAATCGCACAACTTAATCAGAGTTTAATGATTGCTCCTCGTTGGTTCAAACTCTCAGGAAAGATTTCTCATGCGGTTAATGGGGTAGTATCTTATCAAAACTCCAATGATTTGAACACCATTTCAAAAGTACGTACCGACTTCAATAACCTTTTTGGCTCATTGACTTATAGTTATGGCATTCCTTCCCGAAAGATAAGTTTTACCCCAGGGTTAATTTATATTCGAAATCTCTTACCTATTTACAATACGTCATCGCTTGGTGCTTCATTTGCTGCTCAAAGAGGGAGTAAAACGAATAATTTCACGACATCTCTATCGGTTAATTATACTCAAAACGCTCAAAATCAGGTAAATACTGGGAGTACCTTTAATACTCGTTTAAATGGCACGTATCGACTAACTAAGAAGCAACAATTGACGTTAAGTGTATCGTCTATCGTGAATACGGATAAAAAAACCGAACGAAGAAATTTTTCTGAATTATATATGAATGCTGGTTATGGCATTTCATTCTAACAAAAGATAGGCATCCTTTAATACTTTCAATATGAAACGAATACTTTTTTACTTATTGCTCGTGTTGTTTTCTTTCGAAAAGATAACCGCACAACAGTTAAAGGTAACTGCACAATTGATTATCTCTCCGCCTTTTAGTCCTAGAGTAGTCGATTTTGTGGATAACCCCAACAAGCAAGCCGCCCTAGTTATCATTACTAACAATGGAGAAGCCGCCAATACTCCTGTGAAAATTATTGGACAAATTACCAATCGGACTACTGGCGGTAGGATTTTTACAAAATCTGGCTACAAACCCGATGTGCCGATTTTATTGCCCCCAGTTGGACAACCCTTACAGATAGATTTTGGACAAGAGAATAGGGGTTTTGTGGACATAAAAAATACTGAAATCGTTGGGTTCGACAAGGCAACTCAAGACCAAATTATCCTTTCAGGAATTTTTCCGCAAGGCTATTATGATTTTTGTGTATATGTAGTGCCTTACGATGTTAATGTCGAAAATTTTCAAAACATTACGGGACAATGCCAAAGTATTCCCTTGACGTTTGTAGAACCGCCTCGGCTAACCTTACCTGCTTGTGGTTATAAGATGATTAAACGGGAGAATGTTCCCCAACAACAGGTATTTACGTGGTCGCCACCAGTCGGAAATATTTCTGGTGCGCAACTTCGTTATGATTTCTATTTATTGAAAGTACCAGACGGACAGAATCCGAATGATGCGATGGACAATGCGATTAAGTTTAACGTTGGCAATCCGTTTACGGAGAAAGATATTGTGAGTACTTCTTTAAATTATACACAAGCCGAACCCGAACTAAGCCTAGGAAAATATGTGTGGCGTGTGGTAGCGAAAGATCAACGGGGCGAAGCTGTTTTTCAGAACGATGGACAAAGTCAAATCTGTACGTTTGAGGTAGAAGCACCGCCCGCTCTGCCTGTGCCACCAGCACCACCACGGCAAGCTCAAGTGCCTTTGATTGGGGCAAGTACTTGCAAAGACACGGAATTACCTGCTGATAAAACTGCTATTTATCCACAAGAGGAATTGGTCGGAAAAGCGTTAAAACTAGGCAAATTTGAGTTGAAAGTAGATGAAATTAGTAAAAATGGAAACGGTTATGATGGTCACGGGCGAGTATTTTGGAATTCGATACCTATAAAAGTCGTTTTTACGAATATTAATTTCAATGCAGCCTACGAAATTTTTAGTGGCGATGCACAAGCTGATAATACGAATTATGATTTCCCTGACCCCAAAGGAATTACCAAGATGAGTACTTGGAAACAATTGGCGAAAGGTGGGCAAGGTTTTGATATAGGTAGTTATATCGACGCTATTGAAGGAAATGCGATTCAGAAAGTGAGTGCCTTAGCAGCCGTAAAATTACCTGTGGGAGTACCTACGAAGGCGGGTTTTATAGGGATTAACTATATGCGTTTTAGTCCGCATGGAGCAGACATGGGGGCATTGTTCAATTTGAAAATGCCCGAAGCGAACCAATTTCTTTCGATGGCAGCTGTGGATGTTTGCATGGTACCAAATAAAGCTTTTGCAGGTGATGCCAATCTGATTTTAGTGGATGATTTTAAATTCCCAGAATTACCTTTCAATTTTATTCAAGGAAAATATCCTAATCCCGACGATTCGGGTACGTATGCACGCATCGCTGGCGATAGTTTACATCATGTTCATGCCGTAATGGATTTGAACTTTGGGGACTCTTTCTTGAAATTAGACGATGGCACAGGCAAAGTGGTTGCAGGGGATGTAAAGGCAAGAATGATAACAGATTTCTTAGCTTGGAACGACTGGGTGGCTACAGTAACGATGCCTACTTTCACGGTGGATGGCTTGAAGGACTTTACGATTAATGGTGTAAACGCTTTTTATGACCATTCTGATAAAAGAAATCCTGTCGATTTTCATGTGCCAAATGAGTACAAAGGCGACCGTGGAATGACTTTCCGTGGGCTTTATATGAAAAAAACAGAAGTAAAATTGCCGCCTAAACTAAAAGGTACAAAAGATCAACGATTGGGTTTTGTGACCAGTGATTTTATTATTGATGATAGTAATGAAATTACCGCTGTAATTGAACCGATGAATAAACCTGTGGTCGATTATTCAACAGGGAAAATTGGCGATTGGGGTTTCTCGATTGATGATTTTAAAATAAAAATCGTACAAAATCGCTTTGAATTGGGTATGATGAAAGGAAAATTGCAATTCCCAATTAGTAACGATTATTTGTCGTATTCATGTAATCTTCGTAGTAACCTAGACACGATGCAGTTTGTCATTGATGCAAAAGAAGATTATGATGTGCCTATTATGATGGCACGAATGAAATTGAGTAAAAATTCAAGTTTCTTGTTAGAGTTTAATGGAAATACAAAAAAAATCGACTTAGATTTAAGTGGCTCTGCCAGTATTGGCTTAACCCAAAAAAGCCCAATAGCGATTCCTTTAGTGAAATTTGAACATTTTAGACTAGCAAACTCTAAGATAAAACCAACCATGCAGGGCGAAAAAGAACTGTATTTGGATGAAGGAGAATGGAAACTGTTGGGGGGCTTGTGGGATAATAAAAAAGATCCCAAAGATAATAATAAACAGGGAGGAGGGCCAGCCTTCGAAGATGCGTATTTGCCAACTACAGTGGCAGTTGAAAACGAAGATAAAGCGAATTTAGCAGGCTTCCCAATAGAATTGACTCCGCCTAAATTTGTGTATAGAGGACTTGATGCAATCGGTTTTGGTTTTGGGGTAAAAGTAAACGTAGGCGGAGGGGATAATACCATCGTTGGGGCTGAAACTAAAGTCGAAATCTTGGGGAAACTCAGTTATGTAAACGGGAAAATGACTCCTGCTTTTTCTAAAGTCAATTTAGAAAAAATTATGATTAAAGGGGCAGTTGGCCCGGCAACCGTTGAAGGAGAACTTCGCCTTTTTGATGAAGATGCCCTTTATGGAACAGGTTTTATTGGCTCTGCTAAAGTGAAAATACCCAAAGTGGCAACTGTAAAAGCAACCCTTCAATTTGGAAGTAAAGGGTTTTATTATGGTTATGTAGATGCCAGTGTGTTGCTTACCCCTGGTATTGCGGTGGTGCCTCCTTTGATGTGTGCGGGTTTCGGTGGTGGATTTTATTTTAATATGAAAATGAATACGCCTTTGGCTCAGACCATTAAGGATGTTGCCCCGAATACGCAAACGACATTAGCAGGCTCAAGCAATACAGGGATTAATTATACGCCAATGCTTGGTAGCTACGGAATCAAAGCCAATGTGTATATGAGTTTGGCAGACAAAAAAATGATACTTGCCAATTTGGGAATCGAAGCGAGTATTGCCAATGGAGCATTTAACAATTTTACGGCTTCGGGTAAAGCAAAAGTGTTGAGCTTAGATGAAGACCCTAACCGAAATGGACAATGTTTATTGACAGCCCAAACAACGGTTACGATTACGCCAAGTAGTTTTGATATGAATGCAGACGTAGAGGTAGAACCGCTTCCTGGTTTTGCAAAAGTGCTTGTTCCGTTCAGAATGCACTTTGCCGATACATGGCACGTGAAGGTGGGTGATCCAGCAGAAGGGGCAAAGAAGGTCGATTTTAAATTATTACAAGTCGGTAGTGAAAACGATGCTCTTTATGTGTATTTGGGGGCAAAAGCTTATTTCGCTTTTGGTAACGACCTTGGTGGAATGCCAGCGTTACCCAAAGAAGTACAGGAGTTTTTACTGGCAAAAGAAAACGTCAATGATAATCGAAGTAATGTCGTAGAAGCCGCCAACACAAAAGGGGAAATGAAAGTGAATGATGATGGCGAACCTATTGGCAATCCAATGACTTTTAGCGTATTGGCAGGGGCAAGATTGGACGGTAGGTTGAAAGTAGCCGTAGGGCCATTGTCTGCCAATGCGACCATTATTGCAGGGTTTGACGCAGCATTATCGAAAGGATTAAAATGTAATGGTCAAACTATTGCGGGACTTTATGGCTGGTATGCCAACACGCAAATTTATGCTTATGCCAACGGAAACGTATCAGTATCGGGTAAGGTTTTTGGCTCACGATTTAACGTAAAATTGATGGACTTAACAGCAGGTGCTTTACTCCGAGGAGGTTTACCCGAACCGACTTGGGGCGAAGGTAGATTGCGTGTAAAAGGAGAAGTATTGGGTGGTTTGGTAAAGGTAGATACCGATTTTGATTTTGATTTCGGACATAAATGTGAAGCAGTATTTGCAGGTGATCCTTTAGAAAATATCAAAGTAATTGCAGAGCTGAATCCTAAAAAAGGAGAGAAAGACGTAGATACGAATGGCGATTTACAGGCTGTTTTTAATATGGGGATGGATACTGATTATAGCATTGCTTTACCCGATGGACAACTACGAACGTATTATTTTACGGTTCAAGATTATTCGTTGACCAATCTGAAAACCAATCAAAAATATACTGCAATTGGGGCAAAACAATGGGTTAATAACAACGAACAACTGATTTTACCGTTGAACGGACATTTGAAATCAGAAACCAATTATGCCTTTAAAGTACAGGTGCGTCTTTGGGAACGGGTAAACAATGGACTTCAAGACCCTTTCATAGACGAATCGGGTGTGAGAGAGCAGCGTTTTGAAGAAGCTGAAAACGTGTTTACTTCAGGAAAACAACCCGATTTTATCCGTTGGAAAGACGTGGCTTACACTTGGCCAATGGACGGACAAAATTACTTCTTGAAAAATCAAACGCCTAAAATCGTTATTTCTGGAGATATTCCCGATGAATTATTAGAGGATATTAACAACTTGATTTATAGCCGAAAAGATTACGAATATACCGCCTATTTTGTGCCTGAAAATATGGGAGATACGCTAAAAACAAGCCTTCAATATCAAGCTCCTTCAGCGGGTGCTCAAGGTAAAATACTAGCGGATATTCCTGCCAATTTGCAAAACTCAACGGTCTATCGCTTAGAGTTACATAAGATTAAAGTGAAAAAGCTAGAAACTATTCGTTTTAACAATGCCATCTTACGAGGGTATCAACAAGTAGGAAAGGTAAATGATAATGGGCTTGCAGCCTATCAAATTAAGTTCAATACCTTGACTAATAATCAAAATCAAACGGCTCAATCCAATGATAAGGTGATGTTCTCGTTGGCTTTTAAAACGAGTCAGTATAATACGTTTCAAGAAAAAATGGCGGCAACTAGCTTTCAAACAAGTAAATATGAGGACGAAACGACTCCGCAGTCAAACGCTTATTTGTTTATCAAAGCTACACCAACAGAGGGAGCAGAAAATTTTGAAGATGATGAACTCAAAGAGCATAAGTTTTCTAGTCGTGGAGTGCTACAACCTGCTTTATTAACGGTGAGTACACCCGCATTTAGTCAGGGGAATACAGAATTTGATCGTGATGCCAATAGTACTATTTATAGTATTCTTGCTGAAATTCAGTATGGTTATGTAGGACAAGTAACGCCAAGCTATACCGATTTACGCAATTTTTCATATCAGCCGACTAAGAGTGTGGTAATGGGTAGAGTACTTCCTACGATAGGGAATGTACTGTTGAAAGACCTTCGTTCCATCAATATAGACGACATTCTTAAAGGGAAGAATGAAACTGGAAAAGATGAAAACGGTTTAACTAATCCTGTGGCTAATGTGAGTTCTGCTAGTAGTAAATTATTTGCTTGGAATGCTGTGGGGTCGTCTAAACTGCTGGTATTATCAGGTATTTATGGTTTTTCTATTAATGAAGCTCCAACAAAGTCATATCAGTTTACGCTAAAAAGTGATTTTATAGCCTATAATGATTTCATGGCGGTCAGAATGTTTGGTGAAAAAGTACAGCGTGTAAGAAATACCTATCAACAATATTTTGGGAATAATTGGAAAAATCAAATGGCAAGAAGTGCCAATACTGAAATTTCTTTCGCCAGTAAAACCCTCCATATTACTGCTTCTTATGCTGGGCTATTGAATAATCCTGCAACCTTAGACCGCTTTGGCGATTATACCTCGGTAGATTATTATATTTTCAAGAAACGAAAAAATGGTTCAATTGCGAAAATCAACTTGATCTATCAACCTTATCCTGGAGCAAGTGAAGTAAGTGTAACGAAAGATATTCAAGTTGGAGCATCCCCCGTTTTTATACCGCCTGCGGTTTATCCTGTTATGCAAAGTAATATCCCTAATGCAAAGGCTGCAAGCTATTTTGTACGTCCTGCGTGTTTTAATTGCGATAGGTAGCACTTCTGCATTCGGGTATGTCTGAGGGCTTTCCCGAATAGAAAAGGTAAAATGTTTATCAGAAATTAAAGCTGTTTAACCATCATTAAAGATGAAAAAGATACTAGTATTCCTCCTGTTTTTTGGTTTTTTATGGGCAGAAAAAGCCTTCTCACAAAAGACAAACCGTACTCCAAAAGATACGTTAATGACCATAAAAAAGCCGAAACTTATACTTTTAGCTCGTAATTATGGTGATTCCATCGTTTTGCGTTGGTCGCCCAATATGCCTGCCTATTGGTTAACGGGTACAGTACGTGGCTATTTCATTGAACGAACCGAATATACCAAAGAAAATCAGCAGGGTATTCGACAGTTGTTAACTTCCAAACCCTTAAAACCTTGGACATTCGACGAAATGAAAAATCGTTTGGCAGAGGATGAAAAAGGAATTGGTGTAGTCGGTGAAATGCTATACGGCTATCCAGAGGATAAAAAATTTGCGGCTAATTTTTTCACGATAAAAAAAGTGAGCGAAGAACAAAATCTACGTTTTGCTACGACGTTAACGGCGGCGGAGTTTTCTAAAAAAGCAGCCGATGCCGCAGGTTTGCGATTTGTGGATAAAAATATCAAGAAAAAAGATGCTTTATATACCTACAACGTTTATTTGGCTGAAAGTGAAAGTCCATTAAACAGTAAAATTGCACTTGATACCGCCCAAGTGACGATTGAAGCAGGACAAAGCTTTTTGACATTTGCTCCGTTTGTAGATAAACCTGAAAATGGGGATCAACAAACTACCTTAATCTGGGATAGGTTAGGCCCTGAGGGAGATTTTTCGGCTTTTTATATTGAAAAAAGTGAAGACGGAAAAAGCTTTAGAAGACTCAATCAAACGCCTTTTGTGATGGGAAAAGCTGACCCTGAATCGTTAGAAAAAAATGCTTTATTAAAAGCTCAGTTTGCCAAATGGGAAAATAAAGCGTTTTATATGGATAGTCTTGCTAAAAATTACCAGAACTATTACTACCGAATTCGTGGGATTGATAGTTTTGGAGAAGAAAGTAGTCCTTCCGAAACCATTGTGGCTAGGGGTAAAGATTTAACACCGCCTAAATCGCCAGACGACTTTAGGGCTAAAAATATAGATAACAAAGCGATTGTGCTTACGTGGAAAAAGCCTGTTAAAGAGGCTGACTTTAAAGGGTATGTTATTGGTCGTGGCCCAACCGTAAATGGCCCTTTTAAGCCAATTACGCAACAACTCATTTCGCCTGCTAGTTTAACGTTTACCGATACCGAACCCCAAGCTTATATTGGCGATTATTATATCATTGCCTCTGTAGATACGGCTGGAAATTTGGCTTACACCTTACCTATTGCAGGGGGAATTGAAGACCGTTTACCGCCTTCATTTCCAACAGAGTTGAGTGGTAAAGTAGATTCTTTGGGTGTGGTGAAAATCAGCTGGAAAAGCCCTAAAAACCCCGATGTAGCTGGTTTTAAAGTATATCGCTCTTATACACTCGAAAATAAATACCCTACTCAGCTAACTCCAGTCGCAATGTTGGATACGACATTTACCGATACGTTGGCAACAAAAATGTTAAATGAAAGCGTTTATTATAGTGTTGTGGCAATTGATTTAAGTAACAATCATTCTGCTCTCTCGAAGGCTCTGATGATAAAACTACGAGATAAAAATCCACCTACAACACCCGTGATTAAAGACGTTGTGTTAACCGATAAAGCTGCTATCTTGTCAATTCTAGGTAGTGAAAGTGAAGACGTGATAGCTCATATTATTTTCAAAAAAGAAGGAAATAACGATTGGGTAATACTCAAAGAAATTCCTCAAAATGGAGAAACAACTGTGCTGACATACGAAGATGATTCGGTGATTACGAACAGATCGTATCAGTATGCAGTGGTGGCAAAAGATGATGATGGCTTAGTATCGCCAAAATCTTTTCCAATTGCAGTAAAGTTTGTTAGCAAACTAGCTTATCAGACGATTTCCAAAATAGACGTACAAATGGATGTGCAACAAAAGCAAGTAGCATTGACATGGTCACCCATTGCGAACCCCCAATTGAGTCATTATATTATTTATCGTTCTGTTAATGGTGAAGGATTAACAATGCTTGCTTCCAGTAAGACTCCCAATTACAAAGACAAGGATATTGTACTCGGGAATACGTATCAATATGCGATTAAAGTAGCCTATCAAGACGGGAAATTCTCAGATATAGGTTTGCTAAGTAATGCTACCCCAAAATAGACGACTGAGTTAATAAGCAGGGATTTTAATCCCTGCTTCACTTACTTATCATCCACTCTAGCCTCAATGATACGTTGAATGTCTGTGGGTACGTTTGATAAAAAATCGTAGCCTGTTAATTTTTCTATCATATCTACTGACACTCGGTAGCTTCTCCAATTGGTTACTTCTAACGAATTTTTATTGGGAATATTCACCGCAATTATTCGAGTATTGGCATTAACTCTACTGGCATCATTATCGCCCAAAGGTACTATGACAATAATTTTCCACAAAGATACAGGCACAACAATGTCGTTGTTTTTCCCGATTGTTTGGGCTGTCCCGTTTGCTCCTGTTCCTCCCTTACCAAGTACGCCTGCAATGACATATACTTCGTTGGCATCACCCAATTGGTTGCGAGTATATTCTTCTAAACTTTTCCAAATACCACGGTTATGTTCGGGGGCTTGCGGAGCCATATTCGTCATATAGAATGATTCTTGGTTAGATAGCAAATCACCGTCACGGTCGTCGGACGGGCAAAGGTGTCCTCTGTCGAAACCCGTGTTGGCATAGTCTCTCGGTGTAACGGCATACCAGCCTTGTGGCAATTTATCGTCTGGTCTGAAATCGTTTTGCCTTGCCGTTTCTCCTTTCCAAGCCGAACTTAAATGCCAGCTTACCCAATTGGCTGTTCCTTTGTTACGGTTATACGAAAGCGAATAAGCCTGTTTTTCCATCAGGTAATTGTCTTCGTACGAGGTATTTTTTACCGCACCGCTCGGGTTACCTAATGTCAGGTTGTTATCACGTGTTGCCACGCTTTTCTTATTCGGACTAGGTGTTGGGCTAGGACTTGGCGTTGGTGGTGCAGGCGGATAGTAAGTGCCTGTCTGATAGGTAACAATGCTCAAATCGTCTATGTTCAGACGATTACTTGTACCATCTGTTTTTCTGATTTCAATACGGCACGCCTCAGCTGTATTCAGAATCAAACTCAGCTCTTTTAATACTTTGTTGGTAGCCGTCGTGCTGTTGATACGAGTCCATGAACTACCTCCGTTTTTAGATAAATAGACATCAAACGTAACACTTTGGTCAAGTTGATAAACGGCATAGTTAAATTTAAGCTGTTGAATCCCCGTAGGTACATCAAATGCCATACTTATTTTACCAGATTCTTTGATACGAATGGCTTTTGTACCGTGTTTAATATCGTTGTCGGCAGAACCCATCATGGCATTTTCTAAGTACCACTGTCCCGAACTTACTGAGATGGTACCTCCTTCGTATTTGTTCTTGCTGGCATCGTCGAAGCCTTCTGGAAAATTAGTCGCTACTTTAACTTTTACCGAACTAGAAGTGACCACTGGAGGAGTATTGGTCGTAGTGGTAGGCACATAGCTAACACAGGCATTTAAGAATAAACTGCATCCAAATAGGAAAGCCGCTCCGTAATGTTTTTTGAATAAGTTTATTTTCATGGAGTTGGTGGGTTACGGGTAAATGGGTTTTAACCCGTTTAAGTTTACGGGTAAACAGGTTTTAACCTGTTTAAGTTTATGGGTCAACGGGTTTTAACCCGTTGAAATTAATATTATGTATCGACGGGTTAAAACCCATCTACCCCAATCGACGGGTTAAAACCCGTCAGCCCCAATAAAACCCATCTACCCAATAAAAAAGAAGGTACAAAATCAACGACTCTGTACCTTCTTTTGTTGTATGTGATATTGATTCGTGGGAATCTTATTTTGCATAATTTACAGCACGCATTTCACGAATTACCGTTACTTTGATTTGCCCTGGATATTGCATTTCTTTTTCAATTTTCTGAGAAATATCATACGATAACATACTTGCTTTTTCGTCCGATACATTTTCAGAATCTACTAAAACACGTAGTTCACGACCTGCTTGGATGGCATAACATTTCTGCACACCACTAAAGCTAGTTGCCATGTCTTCTAATTCTTTCAGACGACGCATATACGATTCCATCATTTCACGTCTTGCTCCTGGGCGAGAACCAGAGATAGCATCACATACTTGAATGATTGGCGAAATCATAGAAGTCATCTCGATTTCGTCGTGGTGAGCTCCAATGGCATTACAAACTTCTGCATTTTCCTTATACTTTTCGGCTAACTGCATACCCAAAATAGCGTGTGGAAGTTCTGCTTCTTCTGGCCATACTTTACCAATATCGTGTAATAGACCTGCACGTTTCGCTAACTTCGCATTTAAACCTAACTCTGCTGCCATAGTAGCCGCTAATTTGGCAACTTCACGAGAGTGTTGTAATAAGTTTTGTCCATAAGAAGAACGGAAACGCATACGACCTACCATTTTGATTAACTCAGGGTGTAAACCGTGAATTCCTAAGTCGATAACGGTACGTTCACCAATTTCGATTACTTCTTCTTCGATGTTCTTTTTCGTTTTGGCTACTACCTCTTCAATACGAGCAGGGTGAATACGACCATCTTGTACTAAACGGTGTAGCGATAAACGAGCAACTTCACGACGAACAGGGTCAAAACCAGAAATGATGATTGCTTCTGGGGTGTCATCTACAATAAACTCAACGCCTGTTGCTGCTTCTAACGCACGGATGTTACGTCCTTCACGACCAATGATTTTACCTTTCACATCATCCGATTCGATGTTGAATACCGACACACAGTTTTCGATAGCATTTTCTGCTGCCGTACGCTGAATGGTTTCGATAACCACTTTTTTCGCTTCTTTCGTTGCGGTAAGTTTCGCTTCCTCAATGGTATTTTTGATGATAGAAGAGGCTTTTGTTTCCGCTTCTCCACGAAGAGCATCCACTAATTGTTGACGAGCTTCGTCTGCCGAAAGACCAGCAATTTTCTCCAATTGAGAAACCTGCGAAGCGTGCATTTTTTCGGCTTCGTCTCTTTTCTTTTCTACCTCATCGGTTTTTCTGCGGAGGTTTTCTTCCTTAGCCGTGATAGATTGGCGTTGAGCATTCAAATCTGCTTCTAAACGTTTGCTTTGTTCCTGCGACTGCTGGATTGTACGCTCACGTTCTTTCAGTTTTTGCTCGTTTTGGATTAAGATTTGCTTTTTCTTATTCGAATCTTCTTCAAATTCAGAACGGAGTTTCAAGAACTTTTCTTTCGCTTCGAGAATACGATCTTTCTTAATATTTTCAGCCTGTACTTCCGCATTTTTAACGATGTCTGCCGCTTTTGCGATGGCTTCGTCTTCTAGCTTTTGCGTGTTTTTAGCGAAAAGAATTTTTCCTAGAAATATACCTGCCGCTATAGAGACTACTACTGCGGCAATAATGGTTGTTAGCATTGGTTGTATATCGTTTTAGTATCGTTGATATAAAACATCAACGAGAGTTAAAAATTGAACTAAAACAGACGTGCCAATAAAAGAAGGGAAGGAGCTGCCTTTAAGCATCCAGAATAGAGTCAACCAAATCATCCATGTCCAAAATTTTACTCATAACCGTATTTTGGAGTTCGGTGTGTTTGGAATCAAATTTTAAGTTATCCATTACGTAGTCCAATGCGACTAAAGCTAAAAGACGCTTTGGTACGGCAATTTTCTGCGTTTCTTGATAAAATTTCATTCGGTCATTAATCAACTTAGCTGCCTTGCGTACAAACTCCTCTTCCTCACGTCCAACCGAAAAGCTGAAATCCTCAAGAGCTACTGTGATATTGCAAGGTATTTTTTCTGACATTAGTATATGTTTTTCTTAAAACTAGTATTTCTACAAACCAGACCAAGGTTTATGGCAATTAAGTACCTTTATCTCCGTACCTAAATCAAATAGAATTTATCTATTAACGAAACTTACCTAAGTAGGGTTCGGTATGACTTGGAAAATAGGGTGTACTTAATGATACTGTGATAAGTAACGATTCCAAAAAATTACTTTTAAAAAGCCTCTTTACTTCAAAAATAAGAGAGGCGAATATTGGTAAAATATTACTCAAAAAATTATCAGAATTCAAAATCTAATTACTAAGTTGACTAATACATTTCTCTATTTCAGCTATGTATTCGTCAAGCCTTTCCTTCAATTCGGCGGTGTTGCCTGTGTTTTTTAAATTGTCAGATACAATCTTAGTGAAATTATCTGATTTTTTAAAGTTTTTTTCCTGTTCGTTTAATTTTTTCTGCAATTCTTGGTTCTCTTTCTGAGTTTCGATTACCAATTTGCGTAAATCTTCATTTTCTTTTAAGGCTTGTTCCAGTTGACTTTTCATTTCAAAGAAACGCATCGCAACTTTCCTTAGCTTTATTTCTAAGGAGTCAATTTGCGTACGAATTTGAAATTCTGTCATAATGAAGTGCTATTTTTTACTTGACAATTGGTAAACGAGAAAAAACAATTTTCTCAAAATAGTGAACAGAAATCATTTTGGAAAAAGGTGATTTTTCTAAAAATGTAGCTAATATTCAAGACTTTGAATAAATTGAAATCCGTGAAACAAGAATTCTTTTAAAATACAAAGTTCTAAAATAATCTTTACAAAGCTGAAAAACTGCTCTATAAAATTTTAGGATGGCGTATCTATTTTTTGTGATTAGGCTAAAAATCGATACTTCGTTCTGATTTTTTGAGGAATTACCGTACGTCGTTCCAAATAAATCAATACACAGGTATAAAGCCCTATCAGCATAAAATGATATGGAATAGATAACCATAAGTTAGAAATCGTTATCTGTCCCGAAAAATAAATTAATATGCCTGCCGAAAGTAAGTATCCAAAAATTGAACCAAGTTGGTAGGGAACAGGATAATATTTTTGTCCGAAGTAATAACAAAGGGCTGCCATGGTGAAACATGAAGTTAAAAAAGCAATGGCACAGCCCATATAACCAAAATGAGGAATCAAGACGATGTTCAATAAAACCGTGATGGATAGCCCTGCGATGGTGATGTACGTTCCGAAATAGGTTTTGTTATTGAGCTTAAACCAAACGGAAATGTTGTAATAAAGTCCTAAAAATAAATTTGCCAAAAGTAAAATCGGAACTACGCCAATACCTTCCCAATAAATCTTTTTACGAAGGAACAGGATTTTTAACCAGTCGGTATTTAAACTTACGCCCAACCAAATCATGATACACACAATGGCAAACCATTTGGTTGCCAAAGCAAGAGTTTCGGGAGAGTTTTTATCCTCTGTTTTTGATAAGAAAAAAGGCTCTGCTGCATAACGAAAGGCTTGGGTCGATAAAGCCATGAAAATAGATAGCTTATAGACGTTTCCGTAAATACCTAGGGCATCTTCCGAGGTACGGCCTGGGTAAAAGCCTGTTGGTAGAAATTCCTCCAAAAGCATTCGGTCGAACACTTGATTAACCATACCTGCAAAACCCATAATCATCATGGGGTAAGCATAAATCCATAATTTTGTAAAGACTTCTTTGTTAAATTGAAAACGAAAGACCTTGAATTCATCACGTAAGAAATAGAAGAACGCCGCATTGGCAATCAGGTTGGCAAGGAAAATATAACCAGCTCCGATACTTGGCACATATAGCGAACTTGCTAAGGGTTGAAGGAAGGTTAAGTAATCGCCTTCGGCTATTTTTTTGAGTCCTAACAGGAAGAAAACATTTAACCCAACGTTAATTAAAATATTGCTAATTTTGGCAACAACGAACTTTTTGGTCTTTTTCTCCAAACGTAACAAGGCAAAAGGAATGGCCGTAATGGCATCTATTGCTAAAATAAGAGCCACCCAAATCAACTGTAATTCTTTGTGCGGATAGCCCAGAGCATTGATAATAGGGGTGGAGAAAAGGATTAAAATAGCAGAAAAAACGCCTGTGCTAATAATAATTGCACTCTGAATGATGTTATAATACTTGTGTTTGTCTTCGGCAGCAAAGCGAAAAAAGGCGGTTTCCATGCCGTAGGTATAAAGAATATTGGCTACCGCAACGTAGCTGTACAATTTTACGTTGACACTAAGTTCAGAGGGTACAAAGGCTGCTGTATGAATGAAAACCAGTAGGAAGTTAAGCGAACGCCCAAGGATAGTACTGATGCCGTAAGAGGCTGTTTCGCCAGCTAATTTTTTTAAAACAGACATATTTTTTGTTATTCGGTTCGACAGAAAAGAAAATCGTTGACGGATGTCGGGTCAGAAAATTAATTTTTACAAAGTTACACAGAATTAACACTTTTTATGGACTACTAAAAGATGTTAATTATCTTTGACAATAAACGTAACCGTTTCTAAAATGAATATAATGAAAAAACGATTTAATTATCTAGTAGGGGCAGTCGTTGGATTGCTAATGGTAATAAACAGTAACAAAGGGCAAGCACAAGCAATTAGTTATTATCCATGGAATAGTATTTTATCGGTTGCCACTAATCCTACGAAGGTATTATGGGGAGATTTTAGAGTGCAGACCAATTCATTTACGTCGTCCCTGAACACAGAAACCGTTTTGATGCTCAATGTAGGATATACTCGCAATACGAATATTTATGTAGGTGGGGGGATAAACTTAGGTCTAGTAGCGGCGGCTTTAGACAATAAACCACTTTTGAAGGGCTACTCAGCTTCTGTTGGGATGCGTTCTTATCCGTTTGATAAGATGCCCAAAGTAAGTGTCAATTTTGAACTTTCACCTTATGTTAATTCAGATGGAGAAAGCGGTCTAATTCGTTCTTGGTTTGGTGTTGGTTATCATTTTGGGGGAAAATAAGAGGAATTAGTTTTCTTGATAATAAAAAAACGGAGACAAGCGACGTAATCAGTCCATTGTCTCCGTTTTTGTGTTAACGTTGTTTTACCTCAAAATGGAGTGTATCAGCGTTAATTCCAGTAAACAAACCTAAACCATTGGTGATGGTACTTGGTGGTGTACTGATATTCTGCGAAGTTGAACCTGTGCTTTTATACAAAGCGGCATAGTCGGGATTCACTTTCATCAAAATAATATCATGATTGCCAAAGTATAAAAACTGATTGGCACGTAAGAAAGTCGTTATACCTTGAACAGGTTCTGTTCTAAAACGACGAATTAAGACATCATTGCTAACATCAGTCGGTAAGGTTACAATCAAAACAGGGTCTGTTTCGGTATTGTTAGCTACCACAAAATGGTATTCGTCATTTGGATTTGTCCACGTAAGGGTAATCTGTGTATTGTCGAAACCGCCACCGATAGCCCCTGGTGTTCCGCCTGCTGATAAATCTACTTTAGTACGATACAGTGATGTAATATCTTCGGCAAAATCCGTTGGTTTGGTCGGGATAATTGTACTAGCTGAAACCGTTTTTCCTTCATACACAAAACTCAT
>JBMLRK010000054.1:0-5358 GCA_049241065.1 Spirosomataceae bacterium | reverse complement strand
ACTTATTACGTGTCAGTAATTTTATTTTCCAGAAAAACAGTAGAACTTTGTACGATTTTCGATGTTTATTTGAGAAAGAGTCAAATATCCATTTATAAAAAAATAAGGGGTCGTTTTCTAAAAGAAATACCTACCCATTCGATTAATAAACTTAGGAATCGTTTTGAGGAAACGAAATGCCTCCTTTTCCTGTTAGATAGCTTATGTTATACCCACAAAATATAGAACAGAAACTCGGATTTGATAAAATCCGTGAACGCTTAAACGAACTCTGTGTGAGTCCTTTAGGAAGGGCTTTTGTGAACAAAATTCGTTTTTCAGATAATTACGATTTAGTTCAGAAAATGGTGCGTCAGGTTGCCGAGATGAAGGATATTATGAACTATGAGCCGCAGGCTTTCCCCTCTCAAAATTACTTGGACGTTACGCAACAGTTGGCCAAGGCTGCCATTGAAGGGGCATTTTTGTCGGAAGAAGAGTTCTACGATGTGAAATTATCGCTCCGTACCATTCAGGAATGTCTTCGTTTTTTTGATAATAAAGAGCCAGAGCAATATCCTACCTTACGAGAATTAGTCGCTCAAACCATTGCTCCACCGATGCCCAAAGAAGGAGATGATTCATCTGCTAAAGCAAGTCCTCAGGGTGCGGGTTTATTGGTTGAGTTGCGTGCATTATTGGATGCCTTGGATAAAATTATTGATGACCGAGGAAAATTAAAAGATAATGCGAGTCCAGAATTGCAGGCGATTCGTCGTAAATTGATTTCGGCAGAAAATGATTTACGTAAAAAATTAGATAGCATTCTAAAAAATGCTCGTTCAAACGGCTGGATTTCGGATGACTTTTCACTGACGATTAGAGGTGGGAGAATGGTGATTCCCTTGGCGGCAGAACACAAGCGTAAAATCAAAGGTTTTGTCCACGATGAGTCCGATACGGGAAAAACCGTGTTTATGGAACCTACTGAGGTGCTAGAAGCCAATAACGAAATCAAAGAATTGGAATCGGCAGAGCGTCGGGAAATCGTCCGCATTTTGATGCAGTTGACCACTCGCTTACGTCCCGCTGTGCCTGTGTTGAAGCGTGCTTATACTTTCTTGGGAATCATCGACTTTGTTCGTTCCAAAGCTCGTTATGCTCTTGAACTGGATGCCGTTGCCCCATTGGCAATTAATACCCAACTGATTGACTGGAAAGATGCTCGTCATCCTCTGTTATATGCTTCTTTCAAAAAAGCAGGGAAATCGGTTGTTCCATTATCAGCTCGATTAGATTCTGAAAATCGTATTTTATTGATTTCTGGCCCCAATGCTGGTGGTAAGTCGGTAACGCTCAAAACCTTGGGCTTGGTGCAATATATGTATCAATGTGGTTTGTTAGTGCCGATGAATGAGTATTCTACGATTGGTATTTTTAGAAATATTTTCATTGATATTGGCGATGAACAAAGTTTAGAAAACGATTTAAGTACGTACAGTTCGCACTTGACGAACATGAAACACTTCTTACTGCAATCGGATCGAAAAACAATGTTCTTGATTGATGAATTTGGAACAGGAACAGAGCCTTCTTTGGGGGGAGCTATTGCCGAGAGTATTTTGGAAGACTTAAATCGCTCGGGAGCGTATGGGGCAATTAACACCCACTATACCAACCTGAAAACCTTTGCCGACCGAACCAAAGGCTTGGTCAACGGGGCAATGCGTTATGATGCCGAAAATTTAGAGCCTTTATACGAATTAGAAATCGGAAAGCCTGGGAGTTCTTTTGCCATTGAAATTGCCTATAAAATTGGTTTGCCTAAAGCGGTGATTGATAAGGCAAAAAATAAGGTAGGAACACAGCAAGTCAATTTTGAAAAATTGGTGAAGGAATTGGAGATTGAGAAAAAGGTATTTGCCGATAAGAACATGGAAAATGCCCAAAAACAACGCCAACTTGACCAATTGTTAGAGCAATACAATGCTCTTAAAAAATACCTTGATGCCGAGAAGAAAACGATTCTGAACACAGCGAAAGTACAAGCAAAAGACTTGTTGAAAAATGCGAATCAGAAAATTGAAGCAACCATTAAGGAGATTAAAGAGCAAAGTGCTGAAAAGTCGGCAACCAAAGAAGTGCGTCAGGAATTGCAAGATTTTCAAGATAGCTTGGTAATTGAAGCTGTACAAGCACAGGCAAATCCGAACCCGAAAAAGAATAAAAAAGAAGAGATAGAGGACGAAGAACCGAAAATAGAAGTGGTAGGAGGGGAGATTGTCATAGGCTCTTTGGTACGCATTAAAGGACAGGAAACCTTGGGTGAAGTGTTGGATATTCGTGGAAAAGATGCGGACGTTGCCATTGGTGATTTGAAAACGACGATTAAGCTGAATCGCTTAGAGAAAATTTCTAAGAAAGAATATAAGCAAAAAGTTTCGCCAAAAGCTCATAAGGTGGTTGGGTTAGATTTGAATGAAAAAACGATGAACTTCTCTTTCAACCTTGATATTCGAGGAAGACGTGGTGAAGAAGCGTTGGTAGAAGTAGATCAGTTTATGAACGATGCCATTATGATTGGTTACAACGAACTTCGGATTGTACACGGAAAAGGCGACGGAATTTTACGAAATCTAATTCGTCAACACTTGCGAGGCTATAATCAAGTGGCCAAAACCCAAGACGAACACCCAGATAGAGGTGGAGCTGGTGTAACCGTTGTTAGTATGAAATAGCAAGAACGTGTATAGAAAACAGGCTTTTTCTATACACGTACTACTTCTCATGTATAGAAAATGGCACTTTTCTATACATGTTATCCATGTCATATATAGAGAACTGGCTTTTTCTATATATGTTCTATTAAATCAGGAATTATGATGACCTTAGAAAAACTTCCTTTTGATATAGACATAGAAACCAAAGCGGTCTTGAAAAAAACAGCTTTGGCACGTAGTGCTTTAGCTGAAATGAAAGGAGCAGCGGCAAGTATTCCGAACGAATATTTGTTGATTAATACGCTTGCCTTGCAAGAAGCAAAAGATAGTTCTGCAATTGAAAATATCATCACTACCCATGATGAACTTTATCAGTCGGACGCACCCAGTAAAACATATAAAAGTTTAGCTGCAAAAGAGGTGTTAGATTATGCAAGTGCTTTGCAAATAGGTTTTGAAGTGGTAAAACAACGAGGTTTCTTATCGAACAATCATATTTTACAAGTTCAGGCTATTATTGAAGATAATCATGCGGGGTTTCGGAAATTGCCTGGAACTACGTTGAAAAATGAACTAACTGGAGAAGTAGTTTATGAGCCACCGCAACACCCTGATGAGATTATAGAATTGATGAATAATCTTGAGCAATTTATTAATGACGATGATTTATGTGATTGGGACCCGCTTGTTAAGATGGCTATTATCCATCATCAATTTGAAAGTATTCATCCCTTTTATGATGGTAATGGACGAACAGGACGTATTATAAATATCCTTTATTTAGTAAAAGAAGGCTTGTTGTCAATCCCCATTTTGTACTTGAGTCGTTATATTAACCAACATAAAGCACAATATTATACGCTATTGCAAAAAGCTCGGGTCGAAGGTGCTTGGGAAGAATGGGTCTTGTTTATTTTGGATGGAGTAGAACAAACCTCCTTGCAGACAATAAAAATTATTCATGGGATAAAAGAATTAATGACGAATCATAAGCGTAAAATTCGTTCTGAGTTACCTAAGATTTATTCTCAAGACTTGTTAAATAATATTTTCAGACATCCTTATACAAAGATTGATTTTGTGATGGAAGAGCTAGGGATTTCAAGAATTACGGCTACTCGTTATTTAGATGAATTGGCTGGAATTTCTGTTTTGCGTAAAGAAAAAATAGGGAAAGAGAATTATTACATCAATAAAGGCTTGTTCTCTTTGCTTGCAAATGTTGGCACAACGATTTAATCATGATGACTTTACATACAATTGATGCGGGGAATTTTAAATTAGATGGAGGAGCCATGTTTGGTGTTGTTCCAAAATCGTTTTGGAATAAATTGAACCCTGCGGATGAAAATAACCTTTGTTCTTGGAAAATGCGTTGTCTCTTGGTGGAAGACGGGAATCAATTAATTTTAATTGATACAGGCATGGGTTCAAAGCAGGATGCCAAATGGCAAGGGTATTATTATCGTCATGGCGATGGAGATTTGGTGCAGTCGATTCGCAAAGCAGGGTTTTCGGAGAAAGAAGTGACCGATGTGATTCTTACGCATTTGCATTTTGACCACTGTGGGGGAGCTGTGCAGTGGAATCAAGACCGAACAAAATTTGAAATGACTTTTCCGAATGCAAAGTATTGGACTCATTCACAACACTTTGACTGGGCTACTCATCCAAACCCACGAGAAAAAGCGACCTTTTTCACCGAAAATATCATGCCAATTAAGGAGGCTGGACAACTATTTTTTATTAACGACGAAATTGTATCGCCATTTAAATCAATAGACATCGTAGTAGCAGATGGACATACCGAAAAAATGTTGATGCCGAAGATTCATTACAAAAATCAAGATATTATTTTTGCTGCTGACACCATTCCTTCGATGGCTCATGTCCCTGTTTCTTATGTAATGAGCTATGATATTCGTCCATTACAGACCATGCAGGAGAAAAATGACCTATTAACACAGGTTGTGAAGACGAATGCGTTCTTATTTTTTGATCACGATCTTCAAAAAGATGGTGCTTTTATTGAATTATCAGAGAAGGGATTTAAAATTAAAGAAGCAGGAAATATAAAAGATTTATTTTTTTAAAATAAATTAAAATAATTTTATGGGTCTAATAATATTATTTCTTCATTAAAAAATAATATTATTCATTTGTTGTAAATGTATTGAAAGGTTTTAAAATAAACACATAAAATAGAATTTAAATAACCCATCTAGCTCATTTTTGGCATGGATATTGCAACTAATATTAATACGTGAGTAACAGTTAGGTATGTGCGAGAAGTTACTCAGGTTTTTTGATTGAAGTTAATGGTTCACATTAATAGAAATCAGAAATATTCAGTGTTAGAAATAAATAGTCTTTCATAGATTTTTTATGGGTTAGGGTTATTGAAAAAGTCGACGGTCATGCCATCGACTTTTTTTTTGTTTTAGACGGTACTATTTACGTAACCGTGTAAAATTAGCTGATACTTTTGTTGTAAATAGTTAGTAGTGTATTAAATCCAAAATTTAAAATTCATAATTTCACATCACTACTTATCTCCCTTTGAAACTAGGTTTCTTCTTACACATAAAGGCAGCAAGTCCTTCAATGAAGTCTTCCGTTTGCCCAGCCATTTCTTGATGAACGGCTTCTCGTTCTAAAC
>JBMLRK010000053.1:0-9894 GCA_049241065.1 Spirosomataceae bacterium | reverse complement strand
ATTAAAATTCAAACAGCCCAAGGAAAAGATATTCCTTTCGAGGCATTAAGTACTGGTACAAAACAAGTCATCCTAACAGCACTTCCTCTTTATGGTTTGAAACCAGAAAATGCTATTATTCTTTTTGATGAACCAGAACGGTCGCTATACCCTGATATTCAAGCAGAAATCGTTGATTTCTATACGAGTATGGCAAAAGATAGTCAGTTTTTCTTTGCAACGCATTCGCCTTTGGTAGCTTCTTCTTTTGAGCCTTGGGAGGTGGTTGAACTTAAATTTAATCCCGAAACAGGAAATGTGTATCAAGAGTTATATTACGATGCCCAGAAGGAACGCCATGTGGATAATTATTTCATCAATCCCCAGTATTTAACATGGACGGGTATTCTTCAAAAAGTATTTGATTTAGACCAAGAAGGAAATGATTTGAGAGATAGGCAGTTAATTCATATTGCTACTTTAGAAAGTCAATTGAAACAACCACATCTTAGTTTAGAACAGAAAAAAGAGAAATTTGAAGAATATAAAAAACTAGCTACACTCTTAAATTGGGAATTGAAGAAACATGAGAAAAATTGATAAATCTATCATTCTATCTACAGCATATAAAAAGTGGGAAGAAGCAATAGTTGGTAAGCATCCCAGTTATAATTCGAGTAACTTTAAGTTTTATGTTGATATTGTCATGAATCTATATCATTGTCAACATGGGTTGTGTGGATAATATTTTGAAACCAGATAGTCCCCATTACGACCCTTTTGAGTTATTAGCCTATAATCAAGAAGAACATATATTTTACCCTAATACCGAAAATCCAATACTTGATGAAGATACGTTAAAGAGAATAGAAACGATGATTCATACGTTAAGGTTAAATTATGTCAAAGATTGGAGGCGAAAATATCTTTTAGAGAGAATTAAAGCCATCGAATTTGGTTTAGAACCAGATCCTGTTGACGAGTACGTGACAGCTTATGAAATGATACAAAGAAGTTTCGCTCTTTAAGAAATAAATATCCCCCAGCCAAACCATTACATTTAGCTAGGGGATTTTATTTATTCTTCCAAGTTCAATGTTCCCCAAACTAGGCGAATTTCACCGTAGCTGTATTCATCGCCTAGCAATTCTTTCAACTCTTTGCTCTTAAAGGTGGGGTTTTCTAGGATGGCTTCTCGAATAATTTTTATTTTATCTTCTTCCATCAATTCCTCAATATTCAACATTCCTTTTTTGACAAATTCGGCTAAATGTCCTTCTATCGTTGTGGTGGCAAGTTGGCGTAGCGTAGCAATTTCTTCAATGCTATTTCCTTCTTTAAATAACTCAAAACTAGTCAGTTGAGTTTGGGTGCTACTTTTGGGGCTTGCTTTTTTAGTCGGGGGCGTAACTTGCTCAAAAGCACTTGCTTCAATCCCGTTTCGCTCGCAGTGGTCATTGATAAGGTCTAAAATTTGGTCTCCAAATTGTTGGATTTTTACCTTGCCAAGACCGCTAATTTTTGCTAATGCCGTTTTGGTACGAGGTAATTCTTCCGTTAAGGCTTGAATGCTTTTTTGTGATAAAACCATGTATTTTTCAATGTTTTTATCCAGTGCAATATCATCTCGCCACGCTCTTAGTTGTTGGAATAAATCGCTCGTATTTTCATTTGTATTGACCTGCTTGCTTTTCAATAAACGTCCTTTTTCAGCTTCAAAATCAATATTAATATTAGCTTTGGTCGTTAAATACGAGGTAGAATCAAAGCCCGTTTGATTACATTGTAAGAGTTTCACTTTCTCGAAACTTTGTTGTAAGGCGTGTTCCCAAATCTTTACGACGGTCTTCTGTGTTTCTTTATTGTCACAGGCTAAATCCATACTTTTGAGAGGACTAAAAAGCAACTCTTCTACTTTTTGAGCTAAATACGTACTCCCTTTTTGAATGCGTTCTTGTAGGTTTTGATTCTCTTCGGGTAGAGATTCGTGATGAATTAAAGACTCTAATTGTCGTCTGAATTTATCTACCACCGAACCAATTTCGTCTTGATAACTCGCTCGAATCGTTACTAGGGTCTCAAACGTTGGAGTAGCAAATTGTTGTTGGACAGGGTTTAGGGCTTGATGGAGGTAGTTCAAGCTGGTGTTAATCCCCTTAAAATCAAATAAATCCAAAATCCAGTGGCTTTGCGTGCGTTTTTTAGCTTCTAATAAAGCTGTTTCGGATAAATCTTGATTCTTCGATTCTTGGTCAAAACTCGCAATGGTATTATCTGACTTCACACTTTCGGGTGAAATGGGCGAACTCAGCACCAAACCCTCAAAGGTTTTGCAACGACTCAACGCTACATAGACTTGTCCGTGAGCAAAAGACGAAGCTGCATCAATAATGGCTCGTTCGAAGGTTAATCCCTGACTTTTATGAATGGTAATCGCCCACGCTGCTTTTATCGGAAATTGATTAAACGACCCAAGAATCTGCTCTTGCATCACTTTATTGTCATCCAACACGTATTTGATATTATCCCAACTGGCACGAGTAACAATAATTTCTTCGTTTTCGTGTGGACATTTTACCCAAATTTGTTCGTCTTCAATGGCCGTTATTTCGCCTAATTTTCCGTTGAAATAGCGTTTTTCATTGTTAGAATCATTTTTTACAAACATGATTTGAGCCCCAATTTTCAATTCTAAGTTGAATTCGTTAGGATACATATTTTCTGGAAACTCCTCTACAATTTCGGCGGTGAATTGATAAGTCTTTCCCTTGAGTTCATTCATTTTGACCTGATTGATTTGCAGGGCTGTTCGGTTATGACTCGTCAGGGTGATGTATTTTTCTTCCTTAGGGTAGGTGAAATTGGGAATATAGCGAGTGTTCAATAATTGAACGCTTTCTCGGTCTAATTTTTTATCTCGAACCTTGTTGAGTAGATCCACAAAACGTTCATCCGCTTGGCGGTAAATATGTGTAAGCTCAATGGTCATAAACGCACTTTGGGCAAGAGCCTTGCTTTCAAAGAAATAGACACTCGGATAATGTGGACGTAGCATCTCCCATTCCTCTTCCTTAATGACAGGGGCAAGCTGGTGTAAGTCGCCAATCATCAATAATTGAACTCCTCCAAAAGGCAAATTACGGTTACGGTATCGACGTAATACTTCATCAATGGCATCAAGTACATCGGCACGCACCATACTGATTTCATCAATAACCAAGAGGTCAATCGCTTTAATCGCCTTGATTTTTTCGTTATTAATTTTTCGTTCAAATCCTTTTTGATTGGGAATGTTTGGCCCAAAAGATAATTGAAAAAAGGAGTGAATCGTTACGCCTCCTGCATTGATGGCTGCTACTCCCGTTGGAGCAACGACCACGATTCGTTTGGGAGAATTGGCTTTAATGTTTTTAAGAAAAGTCGTTTTGCCTGTTCCTGCTTTACCCGTCAGGAACACATTGGTATTGGTAAAACGAACGTATTGATCGGCAAGTGCTAGGCGTGAATTAGTTTGAAAAGGTGTTTGCATCACTATTTATTGTTAGATATAGTTCAAATATACAAAACACCCGGTAAAAAAATAAAACCTCTTCCATTTAGAGTGGAAGAGGTTTTATCAACAGCTAGGCTTTTTATAAGTTACCCAATGGGAAACTAACACCTAAATTAATACTAATGTTATTGTTTCTAATAGTCGATAAGGTTGGACTTTTATAGACATCCGCTAAACCTGCGGCATACCGTACGTCGAAATTTAACCATGTTTGTTTGGCAATGGCATAATTTAATCCAGCTCCAACAGTCACGCCATAATCAACTTTATTGATGGTTGTTCCCCCTGCATTTAGACTAATTCCGTTTGAATCAACAGCATCTAAAATAAAATCTACGTGAGGGCCTATAAACACTTTGGGTCTTATTGAACCCTTTTGGACACCGCTACCCAGATAGTAAGTTGCTAATAAAGGAACTTCGATATAACTTAAATTAAGTTTACCCGTATTGTTTCCTATATTCGCTCCTAATTCGTTGTAATATACCTGTAAGCCTAATCCAAATGATTTTTCTGTACTATAATTAACAAAGGCTCCGAGTTTTACACCTGTTTTGGTTGAGGAATTAGCAAGGTTATGCAATTCCGAGAAATTAGCTCCAACGATTGGGCCAAAAGATAAGTTTTGAGCGTCTGCAATTTGGCTAAATAAAGCCAAGGTCAAGCCTAGAATGATTTTTTTAAACATGGTATGAATAATTTATTAGATTAAAATAAGAATGCTTAATGATGAAGTTTAAACATTCGGTACGAAAAATTGAATTAATAATTGGTAGAAGTTTACGATCATAAATTATTGTTAATCCCTATTGTTATAAAAAAATGCGTATTGCTATATTAGACATCAGTAATAAGTCTAGGACTCTTGCAGCGACAAAGGTTTCGATTTTCCGTTTCATGGCTTTAGCTTTTAATGTGTAAGACTTATAATTTAAAAAGCTCAAACAACTCGTGAAGCTTTTCGTTTTTCATCTACACATATTAACGAGAAAAAAGAATGATTGGATGTATTTTTAGTAGAAAAATATTCCTTTTCCTTTTCGAAAACTGGAATAACTGCTAGTTCAGTTTGTGTTTCATATCAAGTGCCAATAGGTGTTTGAGTGGCAAATGTCATGTAAGGTAGGTATTTAAAAATGAAGTCTGCATAAAAAAAGGGATTTAGCTGAATGGCTAAATCCCTTCTGGGTAATAAGTTGTGGATTAACTATTCTAATACCAAACTTGGAGCTTGACGTTTCGCTAATTCAAATGCACCAAAGAACACAGCCGAGAACAATAAATTACTCGTAAGACTGTTTCTTAAAAAGGGTAATGCCATTGTGTAACAAGTAGTTAGTCCTTCTAAGGTATGAGCATACATTGTTCCATTTGCCCAAACACCAAAGTTGGATACTAGGAAGAAACCTAACGTACCTACAACATTGGCTAAAAGTAAATTACTTACATTTACTTTTTTCAATAAAAGAACGCCTGCTGTCACCACTACCGCAAAACCAATGAATACGATGGTTTCAAAGCCAAAAGAAAAGCTTGGGTAATATTGCTTGTACACCGTGTTGTTCAAGACCATACTTGATAACCAGATGGATACTAAAGGTACTAAGTAAGCCAATTTTTTATTCGCAAAATAAGCTCCACCAAAAAGAGCCATCGCTCCAATAGGAGAAAAATTTGCCATTGAAGGACTTAAAAATAAAAAGCGACTCAATGTAGCTGCTACTACCATAGCGACTACCGTGCTTACTCTAAATTTGTTTGTATTTTCCATATTGTTTGTTTACGTAATTATTGTTGCTCGGCATTGAGCTTAAAATCTGCGGGACAATTGATGTATAAATAACACAAATTGCTTGCTGTTTTGATGAGGAACAACGAAAAGCTCAGATTCTGTTTGCACAAATTTAAGAAGGTTTCAATAATTCGCCGTAATTTTGTAGGTAAAT
The DNA here is from genome assembly GCA_049241065.1 of Spirosomataceae bacterium. Lineage (GTDB taxonomy): Bacteria > Bacteroidota > Bacteroidia > Cytophagales > Spirosomataceae > JALRIJ01. The sequence goes on along the minus strand of JBMLRK010000053.1, from coordinate 4,416 downwards.
AAACGTCTGAATTCCATTTCGGAACAAATTAGCATGTCAATTTCCTCCAAAAATTTCAAATTAGGGCTTTTAGGTGGCGGTCAATTAGGCCGTATGTTACTTCAAGCTGCTATCGACTTAGATATTCATGTCAAGATTCTTGACCCAGATACAGAAGCTCCTTGTTCAAAGATTGCTCCTGAATTTGTGTGTGGTTCTTTTCTAGATTTTGATACCGTGTATGCCTTCGGACAAGATTGCGAAGTAATCACCATCGAAATCGAAAATGTCAATCTTGATGCCTTAAAAAAATTACAAGCAGAAGGCAAAAAGGTATTTCCTCAACCAGAAGTACTTGAGTTGATTCAAGACAAACGAATTCAAAAACAATTTTATGCTGATAATGCCATTCCGACGGCAGATTTTGTCTTAACGGATAACATCGAAGCAATCAGAACGCACCTTGATTTCTTACCTGCTTTCAATAAATTGGGAAAAGGTGGTTACGATGGGAAGGGCGTTCAACAGTTAAAAACGGAGGCAGATTTACCTTTGGCTTTTACCGCTCCAAGTTTATTGGAAAAGGCAATTGATTTTGAAAAAGAAATTGCCGTAATTGTAGCTCGCAACGAACACGGAGAAATGAAAACATTCCCGACGGTTGAATGTGTGTTTCATCCAGTTCATAACTTGGTGGAGTATTTGTTTGCCCCTGCCGAAGTATCGGAAGCCATTAATCAAGAAGCGAAACGCATTGCGATTGAAACGGCTGCCAAATTGGGTATCGTAGGTTTGTTGGCGGTTGAAATGTTCTTGACCAAAGACGGAAAAATTTTAGTAAACGAAGTCGCTCCAAGAACGCATAACAGCGGACACCATACCATCAGAGCGAATCATACGTCACAGTTCGAACAACATTTACGTGCTGTTTTGGGTTTGCCTTTGGGTAATACCGATGCTCATAGTAAAGCTGCAATGGTGAACTTATTGGGCGAAGCTGGCTACGAAGGTGATGCTGTTTACACAGGAATGGAAGAAACACTTGCGGTTTCGGGTGCGTATCCATTTTTATATGGAAAGAAAACGACAAAACCTTTCCGTAAAATGGGACATATCACCGTGGTAGATGAGAACTTGGATAGCTTAAAAGAAAAAGTAGCATTAGTTAAAGAAACTCTAAAAGTAATTGCATAATGGTAGGAATTATAATGGGTAGCATCTCTGACTTAAAAGTCATGCAAGAAGCTGCCGATGTTTGTAAAGAATTTGGTGTAGAATATGAAATCGACATTGTGTCGGCTCACCGTACACCTTTAAAAATGATTGAATACGCAGAAACCGCTCGTGAACGTGGTATCAAAGTGATTATTGCGGGGGCAGGTGGAGCAGCTCACTTACCTGGTATGGTGGCTTCTGTAACTACTTTACCCGTAATTGGTGTACCCGTAAAATCATCAAATTCAATTGATGGTTGGGATTCTGTGTTATCTATTTTGCAAATGCCGTCGGGTGTACCCGTAGCAACAGTAGCGTTAAATGGAGCAAAAAATGCAGGTATTTTAGCTGTTCAATGTTTAGGTATTGCAAATCAGGAAATTGCTCTTAAATTGCAGGAATATAAATCACAACTACGAGCCAAAGTAGATGAAATGGTTGTTGAACTGAAAAGCAAATAACTAAATCAATGGAAGAAAACAAAAATCCTCGTCCCGTTGAAGAAGGAACTAATATTCCTTCAATCACACTCCTTGTATTGATTGCTCTGATTGGAGCATTACTGTATGTTGGTTGGGAATACCTCAGCGATGGAAATTCTGAAAAAGATAATGAACTAACGAATGTTCGGGCTGATTCGGCTGCCGTAACAACGAGTAATAGCGAACAGGCAATTTCGGCTGCTTCTGACGAAGCGAGCGACGAGAAGCCGTCTAAGAAAAAAGCAAGTGCCGATGAAGAGGAAGTTTCTTCAAAAGACAAAAAGAAAGTCGAAGTAGTAGAAGAGGAGGCCTCTAGCGACGAAACGACGATTTCGCATACGGTAAGAGAAGGCGAGACATTCTTTGGCATTGCCAATCGTTATAATATCTCGAAAGCAACGCTTAAAAAGTTGAACCCAGAAGTTGATCCTAATGGAATCAAAGTGGGAGTTACTCGTTTGAAAGTGAAGGTTAGAGCGATTCATACGGTTGGACCTGGTGATGTCTTGAGAGTTGTAGCCAAGAAATATGGCATCTCAAAAGCTCTTTTGATGCAGGCAAATAAGAAAGATAAAGATTTGTCAGAACGTGGAGAAAAATTGATTATTCCATTGAAATAAGAATGCGTAATGTTTAATGAGTAATGGTTGCTTACTCGACATTCATTTAATTGTGAATTAAATATACTGTTTGTCCTATTTTTATAAAAATAAGCTCAAACAGTTTCATAAAAAAGCCAAGTAGTCCTATAAAGGGTTACTTGGCTTTTTTACGTTGAAAAGTTTTTCCATTTAGCAGGCAACTTATTCGCCTGCTAAATGGAAAAACTAGAACGCTCTGGTTCTTTTTTGAGCAGAACAATTATTTTTATTCGCTTGCTAAAAGGAAAAACTGAACGCTCTGATTATTTTTCTACTTTATAAAATTGTGCTAACTTTTGTAAGTATTCGTCCTTTTTTCTCTCTGCTTTTTGCTATCTTGCAAGCGTTAAACTAAACGCATAATGCAATGAAAAACAAAATTACCTTTAACTTTTATTTACTTATTACCTTACTATTCACAGGTATTCAGCTTTCGGCAATGCCTGTTACTTTCACGGCTGCAAAGCAACATCACTATTTTGCAGGTGGTGATAGTACTAAGAAATGGGTGTCAGAATTAAGTTTAAGTCTTCCTGCAAAGTCTGATTCTAGCCTTAGTGCTTGGCTTTCGCAGGGAATAGATGGGCGTATTTTGAAAGGAACATTTGATACGGTTTCTAACAAAGGAAAACTCTATTCCGATTTAATCAATGCTCTAAGTATCTATCACCGTAAAGTGATTGTAAGACAGTTTGATTTTGATGGCTTAACTCGTTCTAGTCTTGTCGTGAATGGATTTCCAGATGGAACAAAATTGTCTAATACTAAAGTGAAATTAGCTGACGGAACGTTTGACCCAGACTTTAATGTCACTTATAAAGGGGATGTAATGTCATTTGTGTCAGCTACTGCGGAATTGATCCAATTACCAGAAGGCTCTAAATTATATCGTGTATGTAACGATGGCTGGGATCAGTTTACAGGAGGCTATTGGACAAGAACAAAACCAAAGTCTATTGCAGAGGTAATTGGCGGAACAGCTGTTCAACCAGAATGGAATAGTTTTAAAAACCTAGTGGAATATACCGTTCCTGCTGGTGGTATTTGGGTATGGAAAGGCTTGGCAGCTACTCAAAAACTGTCTAATAATTATAATATTGCTAATCCGTATTTAGGCGGAGGTGCTGAACAAATTTTAGTACCTTTGGTGTATAGAAGATTAAAAAAGGCGGATGGAACATTTGATTTCAGAGCGATTAATCCAGCTATGCAAAAACAAATCGTGCAACTTCCTGCATCTGAATTACCATGGAAACGCTAAGTGCAACCTGTGTTAAACTCCTAAAAATTAATTTTGAGAGTCTTATCCAATGCTTTAAAGAACAAGAGGCTCTTACTCAGTCGTCTGCTTTACTTTTACGATTAAGAGCAGAAGATATTGTAAGTAATTCTATCGACCAAGCTATACAAAAATCTTCTATTGAGATTGCTGATATGCAATGGATTATAGAAGCCACAACGACCTTTGTTCGTTTCTTTCCTGAGAATATTACAGGAAGTGGTGTAGTGCTTTTAGATGAACAGATAGACCTTTTGTTTGCTCGAATTTCAGCATTGAACGATGAACTTTCAACGTTGGCGAAAGGCTAGAATCTAACATACAAAAAAATCCCAAATATGCCAAGTCTGAGCATATTTGGGATTTTTTGTAGCCATTGAGTATGCTTCCACGTTCGACCCAGCCAAAAGAGAACGCATTCGTGAATTGCTAAACGGTGCCGAAATAGAACAGCAATTATTGGCAGAACGTGCCTTTTTGAGACGTTTACAAGGCGTAGCCTGAAATAAACAAGGTGGTAACTTCGAATAGTTGCCTCCTTGTTTATGTTACAAATTTTCAATTTCATCAATGTGCAACCCCGTAGCTATTGCAATAAGCTCGTTGGAAGCCCCATTCTCTTTTAAAATTTTAGCTGTTTCTCGTTTAGCTTCACTTTTACCTTCCATTTTTCCCTCGTCAAAAGCTGTATCAATCACTCCTTTTAAATCTCGATAAACTTTCAAACTTTGTTCATATTCTCGTTTTTCAATAGCATTATATTTAGCAATTTCAGCATACTCAAATGCTTGTGTAAATATCTCATCTTTGAAAATTTCTG
>JBMLRK010000052.1:0-7824 GCA_049241065.1 Spirosomataceae bacterium | reverse complement strand
ATACCTTCTTCATTATTTTTTCGTTCTAGTTGCTGAAATCAGGACTTGTTCAGACGTTCATCCTGTTTTTTATTTCTACCTTTGCGGACTAATACATTTCAGGCAATTCACTCAATGCAATTTACAAACAAAACCCTTGTTATTACACTTCTTTTACTTACACTAGGAGTTGCTAATAGTATTGCCCAGAAGGGCAAAAAGCATAATCTTAATAATACTTCTGCGGAGTCATTTCCTACGCCTCCAGATTCAGATATTCGTCTGTTTTACATTCAGCGTAGTTCTAATTCGAATGCTATCTTATACGATGCCAATTTGTTGCCTAATAAAAAGTTAAATCCCAAAAATCCTGTTCATACCTATTGGATAAAATACCATGAGAAAGGGCAGAAAGAGGAATTGACGGGTATTCAGCGTTCATTGGCTTATGGGTTACACACAAGTGATATTCCCAATGAACCGAATGCCTACGAAGGACATTTTTTGGCTTATCGGAAAAGACGTTTTGTCGTGAAGCAAGATGCCAGAGGTGTACCTATTGCTTTGTTCCCAATTAACGGAAAAATGCAAATCCTGAAACGTGTCTTTGTAAATGTAGATGAAAGCGGCATGATGCCGTCAGTGATTTATATCGAACTGTGGGGAAAAGATCCTGTAACTGGAAAAGATGTCTATGAGCGATTTAGGCCATAAATTAAGAGGGTGTGTAAAAAGGCAAAAGTTTATGAACGACCGTCGCTCGGATTAAAGCTAAAGCCAATTAGATTAGTTGGCACAAAGTGCTTTAAACGCCATACTTTTTACACACCTTCTTGCTATTTCTATTGCTTTGTTTCGGAATACACTTTTGAATAGTAGAATACGAATAAAATAGCGAGACCAATGGGAACGCCAATCAGGTAATTTTTAAAGAAATAACCAATAACCATACCCATCAATATTCCAACGACTAAGTACTTACTTGCCAGAGCGTCTATATCGAGTTTATGTTTGGCGATTAAAAAGTGCATTAACTTTTCGTATTGACTAAAAAAAGCTTCGTTTGCTTCTTTATCCAAGTTTGAATCCTGTGCAGGGATTAACTGTATTAATGCTCTCAAGCGAACAATCACCTCATTTAAGTCCCCTTTTTCTTTACACAAAGGCTCAATTTTGTCAATTACTTTCAATAAAGACTTTACTTTAAACGTCTGCTTTTCCTTTGGGGTATAGGCTTCGGTTTTAGTTTGTAAGTCGTTTCGTAGTTGCAAAAGTGTCTGATTCATGCTATCCTAAGGTTATCAACATCGTTTTAGCCGTTTTGTCGGTTACTTTAAAGCGATCATCAATTCGTTGTCCCACAATCCACACAATTGATCCGTTTGAAGTCAGAACGTACGTATTCTTTTTAAGATTCAAGGGTACTTTGACATCCGTTAAGAAATCGCTGATTAGTTTCTTTTTGTTCATCCCCAATGGACAGAACCAATCTCCTTCTTTCCATTTGCGTAACTGCAAAGGGAAGCGAACTTTGTCGGCATCCAAGCAAGCGATTTTTTTGGCGGTAGGCACTTGGAAATTTTCTGGACGTTCTACGGATTCACCAATGGTTAAGGTGAAATTATCGGTAGTTACTTCGCTGGCTTCCGAAATAATGACACTGGCAAAAGGCTGTAAGTTCTTTTTGGTCAGAACGAGTTCTGTTCTATCTTTTACTAATTCGTGAGTTGGCGAAAGAAATGTCTTTCCAGCTTCTTTATCAAAAGCGGCAAAGATTTCCTGACATTGTAGATACGAATAGTGGAAAGGTTTTAATAATTCCGCTAATTTGATGACAGGTTGTGAAAGCGTTTGAATCGCTTTGTAGTTAATGTACGTCGCTTGTCCGTCTGTCCATAGAACCTGTCCACGTAAAAGGGCAATTTCTTGGTCGAAAATTTCCTCTACTGCCTGAATCCGTTCAACCGTTTGAAGCATGGTTTGCTCTAAATTCGGATTGATTTGCTTTAACAAGGGGACAACTTCATTACGTACCAGATTACGTTGGTATTTGTTCGATTCGTTAGATGAGTCTTCTCTCCAAATGATTTGGTTTTCAACAACATAGTCGAAGATAGACTCTTTTTCGGCAAACCACATCGGACGAATAATCGAACCGTTTTTTATTTTGATTCCATGAAGTCCTGCAATGCCAGTACCTTTTGTAAGGTTCAAAAGCACTGTTTCTAAGACATCGTTTTGGTGATGAGCTGTTGCAATGCTGTCAAACCCATTTTCTTGACGAATTTTTGCAAACCATTCGTAACGTAAAATACGGGCAGCCATCTGAGTCGAAAGCTTTTCGGTTTCAGCAAATTCAGCCGTTTGGAAGGTCGTTACAAAGAAAGGTACTTTATATTTTATGGATAATTTCTTCACAAAGGTTTCGTCTTCGTTGGATTCATCTCCTCTTAATCCGAAGTTACAGTGAGCAATCGCAAAGTCAATTTTCGCTTTACTCAGCAGGTCACAAAGAACGACAGAATCCATTCCGCCGCTAACAGCTACCAACACTTTATCGGTAGGATTAATCAAGTTTTGTTTGTTAATAAAGTTTAAAAACTCGTCAAGCATGGTTTTATTTGGCTAATTTTGTACGATTTTCTTGCCAACTCCTGCACAAAGTTACTCGAAAATAACGCAATTCAGTCCATATTCACTTATGATAAATACGTTAAAGTCATTTTATTGGCTATTTTTTATTTGCCTGTTGGGAATTATTTCTCCAGCTCATGCTCAGAATCCGAACCAAGTTGAAATCCTAAAAGCGGATAGTTTGGTGGGGCAAAATATGCCCTTTATGCAAGTAAAAAAGCTATTAGGACACGTCCATTTACGTCAGGGAACAACCTTGATGAACTGCGACATGGCTATCATTAACGAAACCACCAATATTGTAGAGTCTTTTGGGAAAGTACGTATTGTTCAGGCAGATACCGTGACCATTACGGGAGATACTGCCTATTATTTCGGGAATACTCGCCAAGCAAAAATGTACGGGAGGGTAAAGTTGGACGACCGAAGTATTATTCTTACCACAAAGCAAATGGATTATGATTTGAACACGCATGTTGCTTATTATAATACTAACGGTAGAATTGTAGATAAAAAAAGTGTGTTGACTAGTAAGGAGGGTTATTATAATACGGTTACAAAATTGTTTGATTTTAAATACGATGTTCGGGTAGTGGATAAGGAGGGAAGCTTAAAAGCGGATTCGCTGAAATATAGTACCTTATCGAAAGAAGCCTTTTTTGTTGCCCCAACCCTGATTGTTAATAAAGGAGATACCACTTTTGCCAACCCTGGGAGTCGCTATAATACGGTGTCTAAAATTGCCAATCTAAAAGGACGGTCAACGGTTAAAAATGAAGACTACGTGATGACGGCCGATACGATGATTTATGACCCACCAACCCAGATTGGGATTGCCAATGGTGATATTGTATTTGTTTCGAAAAAAGATAAAGCCGTTTTGACGGGTGAACACGGACGATATTCGAAAAAAACAGGAATGACTAGGGTGTTTGGAAGAGCTTTACTGAAAAATATCTTAGAACAAGACACGCTTTTTTTAACGGCAGATACACTCGTTTCGATTGATAATAAAGAAACAAAGGTGAAGAAATTATATGCGTATAAAAAAGTGATGATTTATAAATCTGACCTCTCCGCCAAGTGCGATTCGCTTAGTTATAACCTTTCGGATTCAACGATTTATTTTTACCAAAAGCCGATTCTTTGGAACAATAAAAATCAGTCGGAAGCTGATTCAATGAACGTGTTGTTGAAGAAGAATAAAATCAGTATGATGTATATGAAAGGAAAGGCGTTCGTCATTTCTGTGGATACGCTTGCTGATTATAACCAGATGAAGGGGCGAAAAATTATTGCAAATTTTAATAATGATGCACGCCTAGAAAAAATCACGATTGATGGGAATGGCGAAAGCATTTACTATGCGGTAGATGAAAAAAATGTACTCACAGGTATGAATAGGGTGCAGTGTAGTAAAATGTACATGAATTTTGCAAAAGGGAAAATTAAAAAAATCGCCTTTTTAGCAAAGCCAGATGGAAAATTTATGCCTCCCAAAGAAGTGAAGGAAGATGATAAAGAATTAGATGGTTTTAGATGGAGAATTAGTGAAAAACCGACCAAGGCAATGATTTTGCAGCGTGTTGCTCCTGTGTTGCAACCAAGTCCTGTAATCATCGCAAAAGATTCTGTACAAGTGAAGAAAATAGAAAGTCCTAAAAATAAGAAGCCTTTGGATAAGAAATCAAAGAAATTGCCTTAATTTTTTTGAAAATTGAAAAATTTTAATATATTTTTGTGAAATAGTATTTTAAAGTCCAGAAACGAAGTGAAAAATGATTTATTGTTAAAATCTGTTAATTTTTTTATTTCGTGCAACCTTTTTAAGACCTTTGGAGTCTATTAGTACGTATGTATAGTGAGACATCATATTTGGTATGATTATCGCTGTAAAATAGATACTAAGTAATTTTTCACAAAAGCAGATTGAATGAGATGAGACCTCTACATAAATACATAAAAATCACCTTGTTATTGATAGGTTTTCTATCAGTACGGGAGGGCTTTGCTCAAACGGAAAATAAATATAAAAGCCGTTTGGACATGAAACCAAAAGCCAAAACTACTTTTACGACTTCGTTCAAGAAATCGAGATTTTCTTTTTATCAGCCTCTGACTAATACCTTAGACAGAAATATGAATACGCAACGTGCGATTGCGATTAATCAATATTTTGCTAATTCACTTTTACAACATACTGCAAAAGTGGCGACAACAAAGGTTGAGAGTATCAGTAATGCGAGTGAAAATACAAGAAACGAGGAGGTGATTAATTCAGAAGATCGCTTGTTCTCTAACGATAAACTATCCGTTTCGAATATTTATCCCAATCCTGCCGACGATCGTGCTTTTGTGAATTATGATATTAATGCACAGGCTAATTTTAACGAAGTAAAAATTACTTTTTACAACGTTTTGGGAGGAATGATGCACGATGAAGTATTAGATAAAGACCAGTCAAAGAGTTCAATTACTACAAAAGAGTGGCCTAATGGCGTTTATCTATACCAATTATCTGCCAACGGCAAATCTTTAGTAACAAAGAAATTACTAGTGAAACATCAGTGAATGGGTGAACAACAAGGAATCGGAGAATCGATTACTCGTTAGGTAAAAAACCTTGAAATAAGTAATGATTTTGAATGTTAGATTTTGAATTTCCGTTCAATTAGAAAATAAATAGTTTAGCAAAAAAACAGGCTACATTCGATTCGAGAATGTAGCCTGTTTTTTTGGTTTTTTGACGATGGGCTAACACCCATCGTCAAAATTTAATCCAACATTATTAACGTTATTTTCCAGCGGCAAATTTTGCTTTACCGTCTTCTAAGAATTGCACAAACTCTTCGATGTTCTCGTTGTATGCTCTTGGTTTAACTAGCGTTTTGGCATCGCTATTCGGATTTACTAAGCAATAATAAGGCTGTGCATTTCCGTTGAATTTAGTGATTTCAAAATCAAGATTTTGGTCGCCAATACTTGTTTTTTCTAAACCATCATCTTTAGAAATAAACCACTCTGATTTGGGTAATTCTGTTTTATCATCCACATAAAGAGCTACCATCACATAGTCATTCTCTAAGCGTTTCTTCACTTCGGGATTAGACCAAACAGCGGCTTCCATTTTACGGCAATTCACACATCCATGCCCTGTGAAATCAATGAACAAGGGTTTGTTTACTGATTTTGCATAAGCTACTGCTTCTTTGTAATCGAAAAACCCTTGAAGTCCATTTGGTAATTTTAGAAAGTTACCATATTTCACTGATTTCGGAAAATTAGGGTCGATGCTTGTGCTTTCCTGCTTGGCTGTTTTTTCGTTTCCAATAACAAAATCTTGCGATTCGATTGGAGGTAACCATCCCGAAAGTGCTTTTAAAGGTGCTCCAAACATACCAGGAATCATATATACCACAAAAGAGAAAACGGCAATTGCCATTAACATTCTAGGAACAGGGATTTTCTCTAATTTGCTGTCGTGTGGCATTTGAATTTTACCAATTAGATATAAGCCAATCATCGTGAAAATTACAATCCAAATACCTAAATAAATTTCACGGTCTAGTAAATGCCAGTGGTAAGTTTGGTCGGCAGTGCTTAAAAATTTCAAAGCCAAAGCTAATTCTAAGAAACCTAAAATTACTTTTACCGAGTTCATCCAAGCTCCTGATTTTGGCAATGTTTTCAACATATTGGGGAACATGGCAAATAAGGTAAATGGAATGGCAAACGCTACCCCAAAACCTAACATACCAACGATAGGACGAAGTACCTGTCCTTGAGAACCTAAGCTTAAAATACTGCCTGCAATTGGACCCGTACAAGAGAAAGAGACCAATACGAGTGTAAATGCCATGAAGAAGACACCCCCTAAACCACCACGGTCAGATTGAGCGTCTATTTTATTAACAAACTCTGAAGGGAGTACGATTTCGAACCAGCCCAAGAATGATAAACCGAAGAATACAAAAATACCAAAGAATAACAAGTTCGGAATCCAGTGCGTACTAATGAAATTGGGTGCTGCTTGTCCAAGGGTATAAGCAATCACGGTACCGAACAAAACGTAAATAGCAATGATGGAAAGACCATAAATGATGGCTTTTGCAAGACCGCCCTTTTGTTTGGTAAAGTAACTTACCGTCATCGGAATCAATGGATACACACACGGAGTTAGAAGCGAGACAAATCCACCACCAAGAGCTAATAAGAAAAAGCTCCATAAAGAAGTTTCTTCAGGTGTTGAATCGGTATTGCCTTCTGGGGTTACGCTTGCCGTTGTAGTGGTGGTGTCGCTTGTAGTGGAAGAGTCTGCTGTTGTTGTAGTAACTTGCTCGGTTGTTGAGCTGTCTATACTACTTGCGTTTAGGGCTGCTACTTTTGCTAGACTGTCTTCTTTTTTTTTTAAGTCATTCGCATCCGAACCCTTTTTTACTTCCAGTTTAAATTTACCTTTTACAGGTACACATTGCCCTGTAGCGTCCGAACAAGCTTGTCCGTCGTGATTACCTTCGATAACTGGATTTTCCTTTAAGATTTTAATCGTTTGACGAAGTTCCCCTTTCCCTTCAAAATAAGAAACGTCACCATCGAAAATTTCGTCGTGTTTCTTAATCGGGTTGATTGATTTTAAATTACCAACCAGCTCAAAATAGTCGCTCGGTTTAAATTTAATAGTCGTTACAATTGGCCCAACATTGGGGTCAAAGTCCGAAGCAAAATGGTGCCAAGTTTTATCGGTCGTAATGGTAAAAATGACATCTACCGTTTCGCCAACAGCTGGATTCGGCTTAGACAATGTCCAAGACCATTTGGCTGGATTAATTTTTTGAGCATTAGCTTTACCTGCTGTTAAGGTAAAAAGCAAAAGGAAACCTAGAAATAGTTGTTTCATTGCAAGGGTTTGGATTGTCGTTCTTTAGTGATGTTTCAGAAAGAACGTAAATGTCACCTGTTTGGTTTATTGAAATGTACTTTTCATTGACCGTATTGTCGAAGAATTTACCTCCGAAAACGAAAATGTATTCAATTCAGCTAAGTACGAGACCCTAATGCTGAACTGAATACAAATTAACTAAAAAATCCTTATTTAAACTTCATTGCTAAGGTAACAATGTTCGCTACCATGCCTGTTGTACGGGTATAATGTCCATAACGGAGTTCTAAACTACTAAATTCCTTAATGCCCATTACGCCATTAGGCGTTTG
>JBMLRK010000051.1:0-7242 GCA_049241065.1 Spirosomataceae bacterium | reverse complement strand
ATTCAGACCCTGGTAACGGTGAAGTACTTTTAACTATTCCGACAAATCTTGTAAATAGATTTTGTTCTAATGGAACATTAACTTTTGAAGTTTTCAGTGACTAAAAATACAATTGTATGATAAAAATAAGGTGGCAGTCCTTGCTAAACCCCTTGAAAGTTCCGTAGAAAGCATTATCAACGAGGTTTACCCTCGATTAGATAATGCCAAATTTGGACTGCTAGAAACGACTGTCCAAAATCCGCATAAATGGAGCGACGAAGACCCTTATCTTTATACGTTGGTATTGTCGCTAGAAGATAATACGGGCAAGTTAGTAGAAAGCAAAAGTTGTAAACTTGGTTTCCGTTCAATTGAGTTTTCTCCCAAAAATAGCAAGCTGTTAATTAATGGAAAAGAAACCTATTTGTACGGTGTTAATCGCCCTGACCATCATCCAACCAAAGGAAAAGCCCTCACTCGTGAGGATATATTAAGCGATATTTTAACCATTAAACGCTTTAATTTCAATTGCATCCGCACGAGCCACTACCCTAGCGACCCGTATTTATACGAATTATGTGATGAGTTTGGGATTTACCTCATTGACGAAGCCAACCTAGAAACGCATGGTCTTGGAGGAAAATTATCAAACGATGCAGCTTGGACAGGTGCCTATTTGGAACGGGGAAATCGTATGGTGCTGCGTGACAAAAACCACCCTTCGGTTATTTTTTGGAGTTTAGGCAATGAGGCTGGTCGTGGGCCAAATCATGCGGCAATGGCAGCATGGATTCATGATTTTGATATTACTCGCCCTGTTCATTACGAACCTGCAATGGGTAGTCCTAAAATGGAAGGTTATATGGATGTTCGTGACCCACGTTATTTGAAACCTAATGACCATTCACACCGTATTCAAAACCCACAAGACCAATATTATGTGGACGTAGTTAGCAGAATGTACCCTTCTATCTATACGCCTGCTCTGCTTGCCAACCAAGCCAATGGCGATAATCGTCCTATTTTTTTCTGTGAATATGCTCATGCAATGGGTAACAGTGTCGGGAATTTAAAAGAGTTTTGGGACATTTTCAGAAGCACTCCAAAAGTTATAGGTGGATGTATTTGGGAATTTAAAGATCAAGGATTATTGAAAAAAGACTCTTTAGGAATTCCTTTTTATGCCTATGGGGGGGATTATGGCGAAAAGTATTTTGATAATTTCACGATTAAAGGAATCGTAAATTCGGATGGAACGCCTAAATCGGTTATGTACGAAGCCAAACGGGTATTTCAAGGGATAGAAACCACTTGGGCAAATGTAAAAGAGCATCTAATCAAAATTCAAAATCGCCATGCAGTGCTTAATCTAAATCATTACAATGCCTTTGTCCGAATCTACGAAAATGGTCAAGAAATCAGCAAGCAAGCCCTTAAAGGACTGGAACTTAGTGCAGGGAAAGACACACTTGTTGATATTTCTGCCTTCATTCCTAAACTAAAGGTTGATACGGAATACCATCTTAACATTGAATTTGAACTAAAAGAGGCTACTCCTTGGGCTAGTAAAAACTTTCAAATAGCTAGTAATCAGCTAGTTTTTACCAATTTAGTTAAAGTTAAATCCCAAGTTCAATCCTATCCGAAGCTCAAGTTGACTGAATCTAAAGAATTGGTAGAGGTAATGGGAAATAACTTTAAAATTCAATTCTCAAAAGCTAATGGTGGACTAATTTCTTACATAAAAAACAACAAAGAGTCCATTTATTCTCCACTATTACCTCATTTTAGCCGACCATTAACTGACAATGATCGTCGTGGATGGAAGCCACAACGTAAATTAAAACAGTGGTATAATGTCGCTCTAAAAGTTACACTTGTTGAAGTAAAACAACCCGACAAGGGCATTATTCAGGTGAATAGTACGTATAGCATCATTAACGACAGTGCTAGGGTGAATGTTCAGTACACCGTCAATGGAAACGGTGTCATTAAGATTGATTTTGCTCTTGCACCACGCTTCGCACTTCCCAATATTCCTAAGGTGGGAATGCAAACGGGTATCGAACGGTCATTTGAACAGATTAATTGGTTTGGTCGTGGGCCAATGGAAAATTACATCGACAAGCGTTATGGGTTTGATGTAAAAAATTACGAATTATCGCTTCCTAATTTCATTGAAAACTATGCCGTTCCTCAAGAAAATGGGAATCGAACCGATGTTCGTTGGATGTCCTTGAGTAATCCAAAACAAGAAGGGCTACTTGTAGTTGCCGACAGTCTGTTAAGCATGAGTGCTTGGGCAAACACAGAAGCCAATATTCAGCAAGCAAAACACACCAACAAATTAGTCGATGCAGGATATTTAACCTTGAATATCGACCTGATTCAAATGGGTGTTGGAGGTAACGATAGTTGGAGCGACGTGGCAGCACCTTTGGAACAATATCAAATTAAGTCGCAACCTTATAGGTATATTTTCTATTTATTACCTTACAAAAAAGACAAAGCGACTTTATTAACGAATTATAAAAAAATAGCATTTTAATAAGTCTTTAGAACAACACGAATATGTATTTTAAATCCACTTTTTTTGAAGATTACGAATTAGGAAGTAAACGTACCACCTTAGGAAGAACCATTACCGAAACAGATTTCGTCGTTCATGCAGGTCATACAGGCGACTTTTTCCCGCATCATCTCGATGCAGAATGGTGCAAAACACAGCCCTTTAAACAGCGTATTGCTCATGGTACGATGATTTTTAGCATTGGAATTGGACTCACTGCCTCCGAAATAAACCCAGAAGCATTCTCTAAAGGATACGACCGTTTACGTTTCGTAAAACCTGTTTTCATTGGTGATACCATCCATTCAGAAGTAACTATTTCAGAAAAAACAGAGGCGAAAAACCCAGAATACGGCACGGTTTACGAACACGTCGAAATTATCAATCAACACGGTGAAGTCGTATTAGTTTGCGACCATCTTTTATTGGCTAAAAAGAAATTATCGTAATTCAATTTCATCCCAAAACATCATGAATAATATCCCTAAAACTGCTTCTATCTCTGAAAGTGAAAGTGCTGGCAAGCGTTACTTAATTCCATTTATTCTCGTAACCAGTCTCTTCTTTTTGTGGGGAATGGTTCACAATTTTGATTCCATTTTAATTCCCCATTTAAAAAAGGCTTGCCAACTCAACAACCGTCAGTCAACTCTTATTGATACGGCTGTATTTTTGGCTTATTTCTTGATGGCAATCCCTTCTGGAATTATTTTGCAGAAACATGGCTATAAAAAAAGTATCATTATTGGGCTTGTTATCTCTGCCATTGGGGCATTTTTATTCGTTCCTGCCGCACAAAACCTTCAATATGAACTGTTTCTGGTTGCCTTATTCATTATTGGTTGTGGAATCACGCTATTAGAAACTACCGCCAACCCTTACGCAGCTGTTCTCGGTGACCCCGCAGGAGCAACGCAACGATTAAATCTAGCTGCGGCTTTCAACGGTATTGCCGCCATGGTCGCTCCTGTTGTTGGCACGGCATTTATCTTATCTGGTAAAGAATTCTCTAAAGCGGAGATGGATGCCATGCCAGCCGTTGAGAAAGCAACATACTTACTTCACGAGGCTTCTTCGGTCATTTTGCCTTACATTATCTTGGGAGCAAGTCTATTAATTGTGGCAATCCTATTCTATTTTGTTCAATTTCCAGAAGTAAAAACAAACGAAGACGATGCTCATGTGAGCGTTGGTTCAAGCAAGGGTTTCTTTTCAGTATTACGCCACCGTCATTTATCGTGGGCGGTTATTGCCCAGTTTTTCTATGTAGGGGCTCAAGTATGTGTGACAAGTTTCTTTATTCGTATGGCTCAAAAAGGGGCTGGATTCGATGAAAAAACGGCAGGATATTATTTAGGGATTTACGGTTCGTTATTTATGGGTGGACGTTTTGCTGGAACGTTCTTTTTACGCTTCATTGCTGCCAATCGACTGTTAGCAATTTATTCCATTGCCTGTGTAATCTTATCTGCTATTGCGATTTTTGGCAACGGCGTTTTTGTGATTTATGCCCTTGGTGCGTTAGGCTTTTTTATGTCTATTATGTTCCCAACGATTTTCTCTTTAGGAATTGCTAATCTTGGCGAAGATACCAAACAAGGTTCTTCTTGGATTATCATGGCGATTGTAGGCGGTGCAATTTTACCGTATTTAATGGGAACTGTCATTGATAATTTTGGCGACAATATTCAATTAGGTTATGCTATTCCTTTGATTTGTTACCTTATCATTCTCTACTTTAGTATCAATGGTTACAAAGTAAAGAATAGCGATACATTTTAACTTTTGAGTTTGGGAATTAGGTTTTCTATGATTTTACTTGGTCATAAAACGTTATCGCACAACAGTAATTTCATAAAAAAATCCTTGAGAGCGTTCTCAAGGATTTTTTTATGACAATTGGGTACAAGTCTTGCTATAAAACCGCTTACAGGGTCGTTGACCGCTGTCAGGGTTTTATAGCAAGACTTGTAAACCTTACAACTTACTCACAATACCAAAGGCTTCTGCCTGAGCCAGAGAGATGTAATCTCGGTAATTCAAATCAATTATTGTTTGTTCCGAAAGTTCTCTGATTTGCTTCCAAATCGTCACTAAATCGTTATTGATCAGAAAGCCACCACTGATTTCAATGCTTATTCCCATTCCTTCTGAGTTACGAACTCGCTCATTAATCGTTGTGGCTAATTCACTTTTAGTAGCTTGATTTGCAGTTGATTTTTTACCCGTCAAACGCTGTAATTCATCCACGCTTGACACAGGAGCATCTACGGCAGTCTTTGCTAATTGCTGAATTGCCTTTTTATCTACTTTGGTTGTACCTGCCAAAATATCGTTTTTCAGTTCGGTAGCAATTTTATCTAAGCCTTCTACAAAAACGGCATCACGCTTAATTGTTGCAGTAGAAACCTTAAATTCATCTGCTAACTTTTCTGCTGTATCGAAACTTGTTCCATCTTCTGCGGTAAGCCTCGCTCCTCCTTGCTTGTTCTTTAATCGTTGGTATTTTAAGCCTCTCAAATACGAAAGTTGCTCAGGAGTCATATTTCTACGCCCTACCTGAAAATCAATCATAAAATCTTTTACTTCTTCTTTGGAAGCAAAAGACATCAAATCAATTTGAAAATCAATGCCATTTTTGCGACAAATTTCAAAACGGTGATGACCGTCAAAAAGCACAAAAGCAGGTTCATCTGGGTTAGGGTGACTTGCATCAATTACGCCCTGAGTGGTGTTCCAAATCAATAAGGGACTTCTACAACCATTGGCAATAATACTTTGTTCTAAAGATTCATACTCTTCTGGATTAAGCGAAGGGATGAAATTCTTCAGTTCTTCTAAAACTACAATGTTGTTTTTGATGTTTTCAGAAGAAATTAATTTATTATTCTTGAGCGTATTGGCCGTATTTACTGCCAATTGCTTTTTAAAATCAATACTTTTCATGGCGGCCATTTCCTAAGGTTTTACAATTTGTAAATAAGCAATATATTCATCACAGAACTCTTTATAACAACGATAAGCTTCAGAGGTAGCACTCAATGTTCCTAAGGTTGCTTGCAAGGCTTGCGATTTCTGAAAATCAACAAGGTGCTTTATTTCTGTGTCAAATACTCTGAAATCATCTGCCATGCTACTGCGTACTGCATCTTTGAATCCTTCGTGAACTGAATTTTTACGAACCATCGTAAAAACAATACCATCCAATACAATGTCTCGATTGGTGTGTTCTTTCACCTCGCTAATACGATTTAAAAGCGAGTTTAAGCCTTTTAATGACGACGATTCTGGTAACATTGTAATCAAAGTCGAGTTCGAGGCATTTAAGGCCGAAACGGTCAGTTTACTTAAACTAGGAGGACAGTCAATCAAAATGTAGTCGTAATCTTCTAAAATAGGGCTTATTTTATGTCTTAAACGTACATCCCCTCCTACTTTCGAGAGTAAATCTACTTCGATTTCTGCCAATGAAATATCTGAGGGAGCAAGCCATAAGTTATCTAAAATTGGAACAACTGGCAAAGGCATATTGGTAAATAAACAATCTGCCACTTGTTGCTCTGGGTTTTCTACTCCCAAAATTTGCGATAAATTTCCCTGAGGGTCAAAGTCGATGAGCAGTACTTTGAAACCTTTACTTACGAGTGTTTCTCCTAAACAAGCAGTGGTCGTAGTTTTTCCTACCCCGCCCTTATGATTGACAATCGAAATCACTCTAGCCTTTTGATACAAAGACTCGCTGTATCCGTATTTACGAAGAATAGGTTCTAGTTTCACCAAATCATCATCACTCAATTTTCTAGACCCATTTGAGTTAAAAACTAAATCAAGTTTTCTTTTCGGTAATCCTGCCTCATCATTAACCCCGTTAACATTTAATGAAGGATTGTGGCGAAAGAAAGACATTACTTTCTCTAGTGTAAGGTTGTTTTTCATTTCTAAATTGTTGTATCTCCCGTCGAGTTTGACTATCTAAGAGCAAAGTATCACAATGATACTTTGCTTAAAATCCTGTTTGAATTAGTAATAACTTACCCCTAATTGCTTTGCTTCATCAGCATATTTCTGTTTAATGAGATGTAATGCCTCGCAATGTTGCTTACTTTCGAGGGTGGCAATGACAACCGTTTCAAAACCCATGTCTTCCTGAAAGAAAGCGATAAAGGTCTCTGCCGATAAATTAGTGCCATACTTGCGACTGTAGCTATCTACATACAATTGAGTAAAGATGGAAGACTCTAACGTCGAAAGCACTTCCTGACACAAAACAGGTTGCTCCATCAATAAATTAAGTACGGCTTCTTTTTTCTCGTTATATACTTTCTGCTGAAAAATGCCTTGCTCCTGCTTATGAATCAACTCTTGTTGTAATTCTTCTTGTTTGCGTTGAACTACCTCTTTTTGTTGCTGAACTTTTTCGCTACTTGCTTTCTGGGTTTGAATTAAACTTTCCGTTGCGACCATCTTAGCAAGATAGGCAGGAACATTTTTGATTACCTTTACTCCCTTTTGCAATTCGTCCAAAACATAAGTCACCCCCGCTTCTATTTGCTCCATTGGATATTTAGTAAGCCAATCAGCAAAAACTTCCCTTGAAATCTGTAAGCCAATCACACGTTGATATAGCTCTTCTTACAGCTTTTCTTTCTCCGAAAGTTCTTTTACAGGTTCTACTATTTCAAAAACAGCTT
>JBMLRK010000050.1:0-3583 GCA_049241065.1 Spirosomataceae bacterium | reverse complement strand
CACTTATGCCGTTACCTGAGCATACTCAAGATTCTTATCTATTATACCTTGAAGGGTAGCAACAGAAGCAGCCGAACGTAAGCCGTCTGCTGGCGTGTTGATTACATAATCCAATAATTGTTCAATGCTAGAAGTGGCTACGTGCATACGAGTATCAGACGAAGCATAGTAGATAAACACCGTACCGTCTTCATCGACAATCCAGCCATTGGCAAAAGCAACATTCGATACATCTCCTACTCGCTCTGCTCCTTCGGGAGCAATAAAATACCCTGCTGGTTTGTGTGTTACTTTCGTAATATCCGCTAAGTCTGTCAAGAACATATACAAGACATACCGTAAACCTGCCGCCGTATTACGCACACCATGAGCTAAATGCAACCACCCTTTTTCGGTTTTAATTGGTGCAGGGCCTTGTCCATTTTTCACTTCATAAACGGTATGGTAACGCTTTTCATCTAAGATAAACTCTTGGTCAACTACCGCATTTTCCATCGAGTCGGCATAACCATAACCAATACCCCCTCCTGTTCCTGCATCAATAAAACCATCTTGCGGACGGGTGTAAAGGAAATATTTTCCGTTCACAAATTCAGGATGTAAAACCACGTTACGTTGTTGAGGCGAAGGCGTTACCAAATCGGGTAAACGTTCCCACGACTTCATATCTCTGGTACGAACAATACCACACTGAGCTACTGCCGACGACTCGTCACCTCTTGGAGCAGCAGGGTCTTTGCGTTCGGTACAGAATAAGCCATAAATCCAGCCATCTTCGTGTTGTACCACACGCATATCATAGACATTTCCATCTGGATTTTCGGTTTCATCTAAGCTAATAGGCGATTCCCAAAACTGAAAATTATCTACGCCATTCGGACTTTCAGCCACGGCAAAGAACGACTTTCTATCCATTCCTTCTACCCGAACCACGAGTAAATACTTTCCATCAAATTTGATAGCCCCCGAATTGAAGGTAGCATTGATGCCAAAACGTTCCATCAAAAAAGGGTTCGTTTCTGGATTCAAATCATAACGCCAATGAATTGGAGCGTGTTGAGCCGTAAGAATGGGATTTACATAACGGTCATAAATCCCATTTCCTAAAGCTTCTTTTTCATTTTTACGAGCGATTAATTCGCTGTGACTACTAGTTAATTTTGAGAGTCTTTCTTGGAACAAATTGTTCATAAGTTGTATCGTTCTTATTTAAAAAATTATTAATCAATCGTGGTCAAGTAATGGGACAAAATAAATTGGTGTAAAAACCTATAAGGTTTAGCTTGTAACATCCTTATAGTCAGATTATTCAACTAAAACCTTATAGGTTTAGCTAAATAATTTCTGATGCTTACATAACGGCTAATCTTCCAACTTATCCCACCAAGTACGTTTCAAAATGACGATGACAACGGCCATAATACCCAAATCAATCACCAATGGAAAATTCATTCCTAATACAAAATACATGGGTAGAACCGTCAAACAGAGTTGAGCAACAATACCCAACACCACATTGAACATATCTAATTTGAAGTTTTTATTTGCTTCAAAACTTGGGTCTTCTGCCACTACTAAATCGTTGATTGGTTGCCAAAATCCCCACGGACGAACCGTTTTATAAAAATGTTTTAAGACTGAAATATCCGTTGGTTCGGCCGTGTAAGTACCTGCAATAGAAGCTCCTAATGAAATCACAAATAACAAAGGCCACCAATACAAAGGCAATCCTGTTGTTACGTAAGGCATCAATAAAGCCGCCACAATACCTGCTGTCATTCCCCAGAAAAAGCCCGTTGCATTAAATCGCCACCAGTACCATTTTAAGCAATTGGCAGCTACATAACCACCGTATAAACCTCCTACAATCCACTGCAAAATATCGTTGACACTATCTGCCAAAAAGCCCAAGACAATCCCGATAAATACGACTACAAGCCCCACAATATAATTCATGGTCATAGTCTTTTTCGTATTGGCTTCTGGATTAATAAATTTCAGATAAATATCATTGACGATATACGCCTGTGCCGCATTTAACGTCCCACTGAATGTTCCCATAAAAGCCCCCATCAAGCCTGTAAGCACAATTCCGAGAATACCAACAGGCATAAAATTATTGATTGCTCCTGGTAGTAACAGCTCAAAATCGTATTCGCCCGTAGGTGTTTTAACCGTCAATTGATTGTAATATAAAATCGCTAAAACGGTCAATCCAATAATCATGGAATAACGAATTGGCAATAAAATAATACTGACAAAACCTGTCATTTTACTAGCTTCTTTGGGGCTACGAGTACTCAATACTTTTTGCATATCGTAGTTAGGAGCAGGGCCTGCCAAAGAAGCAAAAACGCCTTTCAACAACATCATAGCGAAGAATAAACCAAAAACGCTATAACCATCCGATTCAATTTTCTTGTTTACTTCGGGTAAAATATGTGACCAATCAAGGTTTAAATTCCAACCGAAAAATGGATCATCCCAGCCTTTCGGTAAATTCATTACTTGGCCATCCAAATGACTCATGGCAATAATAGCAATGGCGATACATCCAACAGACATGATGGCATATTTGATGACATCGCCCAACACAATGCTGTGCATGCCGCCCAACACCGAGTAGAATGTAGCAATCAGCGTAAAGACAACTCCGTAAAAATGAGGAATGTATTTGGCAGGTACTTCAAAAGGTACATACGGACGAACGATGTCCCAAGGGATAAAAATTTCGACGAATTTCCCTAAACCCACAAAGCCATAAGCCAAAAATCCAAAACAGCTCAACAAGGCAAAAGCAATAACAATGATTTGCGAAGCTTTTACGCCTTTTCCTGCCGTTCCAAAACGGGTTGAAAGCCATTCTGCCCCCGTATTGGCATTACTTCGACGTAGCCATTTACTCAAAAACATCATCATAAATACCTGATTAAACGAAGGCCATAACCACGGAATCCAGATACTTTTCAATCCATACACAAAGCAAAGGCTCACCATCCACATCGTACCACTGATGTCGAACATATCGGAGGCATCGCTCAAACCTAACATATACCACGGCAAGGACTTCCCTCCCATCAAGTAGCTGTCTTTATTGGCTTTTGCTTTTTTACGCATATAAAAGCCAATGAAAATCATGGTGGCTAAATAGCTGAGTAGGATTAAAATATCTATTAATTGAAGTTTCATGTATGTTTTTTTTTCGTTAAGTAACAGGACGTTATTAGTTAATAGTATGTCTGTTATCAGGAGGTACTCAAAATCAACGGGTTAGGCTATTATTTTAGGACATAAATATCAGCAAATAAATAATTCAACGTACTTATAAAAGCCTAATAACTAGCACATTAATTCTTATCTTTTAAAGAATTACATAAGAATCTAGCACGTATAAGTAATGGATTGCTAGACTTTCACATAACTATGTTTTCTATGTTACTATGTGGTTATATTTGTCGGGGTGCTTAAATCCAAAATTTAACATTCAAAATTCAGCATTACTACTTATAAAGTCCTTGTGCTTCTTTAGAAAACAGCGTTTGGGGTAATTGATAGAATTGGATAAAATCCTGTTCACTTTTTT
>JBMLRK010000049.1:0-15531 GCA_049241065.1 Spirosomataceae bacterium | reverse complement strand
AATACACGTGGCAACTCAGTTGCTCCTTTGTATTTACGTAAACCTGGCTTAGAAATTCTTTCCAATTTTACGATTGCAGGTTGTTTAGTTACAGGATTGTATTTCAAAGCAACTTTAATAGTTCCTTGAACTCCTGTTTCATCAAACTTGTAGTTCTGGATATATCCTTTATCAAAAAGCACCTTAGTGATTTCCTTTTTGATGTTAGAAGCAGGGATTTCAACGATTCTGTGACGTGCCTTGATGGCATTTCTCAATCGTGTTAAGTAATCTGCTATTGGATCTGTCATTGTTTTCGATATTTGAAACGAGTCTTTCCCTCAGAAAAGGCTTGCAAAATTACGGAATTAAATTTAAAAATGCAATCTAATTGATTGATTTTAATAGTATTTACAATTATAAAAAATTGCAAATGGACTACCAGCTTGATTTAGTTACACCTGGAATTAAACCATTCGATGCCATTTCACGGAATGTCACACGGTTAATTCCAAATTTACGCATATAACCTCTTGGACGTCCTGTTAATTTACAACGATTGTGTAAACGTACTGGAGAAGCATTTCTCGGTAATTTATCGAGACCAGCATAATCACCTGCAGCTTTTAAAGCGGCACGCTTTACAGCGTATTTAGCAACTGTTGCTTCTTTTTTTCTTTCTCTTGCTTTGATTGACTCTTTTGCCATTGTGCTTGAATCTTTTTATCTGTTATCGATTATCCGTTACCCGAAATGACCGTATCTGGTGATGCGGATAACGGATAACGTATTGAGTTTACTTCTTAGAATTAGCGAAAGGCATTCCTAATTGTTGTAACAAAGCATACGCCTCTTGGTCAGTATTTGCAGTTGTTACGAACGTAATATCCATACCTGAAATTTTATTCACTTTTTCGATTGAAATTTCAGGGAAAATGATTTGCTCTTTCACACCTAATGTGTAGTTACCACGACCGTCAAATCCTTTATCAGAAATACCTTTGAAGTCACGTACACGTGGAAGTGAAACAGTTGTCAAACGATCAAGAAATTCGTACATCTTTTGTCCACGAAGCGTTACTTTCACACCAATTGGCATATTTTCACGCAACTTGAAGTTTGAGATTGCTTTCTTTGACATAGTAGCAACCGCTTTTTGACCTGAGATGATTGTTAATTCCTCAACACCAGCATCAATCAATTTCTTATCAGCTACAGCAGCTCCGATACCTTTGTTGATTACGATTTTTGTAACCTTAGGCACTTGCATTACTGATTTGTATGCAAATTTTTCCTTTAAAGCAGGAACAATTTCATTAACGTATTTGTCTCTTAATCTTGTAGTATTCATTAGTATGAAACTTTATGTGGATTTCCGACCCACTTTTCCACAGAATAAATTCTGTGTTCATTGATTATTAAATAAATTTACCTGATGCTTTAGAAAAACGTTGTAATTTACCGTTTTCGTTAAGCTTACGTCCTGTACGAACAGGTTTTCCATTTTCAAGAATAGCGATGTTCGAGATATGGATTGAACCTTCAGTTTTGATGATTCCACCTTGTGGGTTAGCTGCACTTGGCTTAACATGTTTTGTTACCATGTTTAATCCTTCTACAACTGCACGAGATTTTTCAACTAAAACCTTTTTAATTACGCCTGTCTGACCTTTAGCGTTTCCAGCGATAACCATAACAGTATCACCAGTTTTGATGTGCAACTTTTGTTGCTTATTAAACTTTCTTTCCATGATGATTATGTATGATTAAAGTACCTCTGGAGCTAATGAAACGATTTTCATGAAACCTGCATCACGTAATTCACGTGCTACTGGACCGAAAATACGAGTACCACGTGGCTCATCGTTGTTATTCAACAATACTACTGCATTGTCTTCAAAACGAATATATGAACCATCTTTACGACGGATTTCCTTTTTAGTTCTTACGACTACGGCTTTAGAAACCGTACCTTTTTTCATATTTGATGAAGATAGTGCTGATTTAACAGTTACTACCACTTTATCACCAATTGAAGCGTATCTTTTACCTGTACCGCCTAAAACACGGATAACAAGGACTTCCTTTGCTCCTGAATTATCAGCTACGCCAGATCTTGATTCTTGTTGTAACATCTTCTGATTAGAATATTTTAATTACGAAATATTTAACTTCTTTGATTTAACTTTGATAACCGACGAGAAGAGATTATTTCGCTTTTTCGATAACTTCAACTAATCTCCAACGTTTGTTCTTCGACAAAGGACGGGTTTCCATTACCTTCACTGTATCGCCGATTCCACATTCATTTTTCTCATCGTGAGCCATTACTTTAGAAGTTTTCTTCATAAACTTACCATAAAGTGGATGCTTCACTTTTCTTTCTACGGCCACGGTAATAGACTTATCCATCTTATTACTTACTACACGGCCAACCCTTACTTTTCTTAGATTTCTTTCCATCGTTGGATTGTTGTTGTTGTTTTGTTCGATTGTTCTCAAGCTATATCTTGATGAGAACTGTGAGTTTAAAATAATGATTGTGAATTAAATTTCAACAAAAATTATTTTGCTGCATTAATTGCAGTTGCCAAACGAGCGATTACCTTACGAGCTTCACGCAAACGTAGTGGGTTTTCGATCGGAGAAATAGCATGAGCGAATTTCAAACGAGCTAAAGCTTCTGTTTCAGCAACTAGAGCATTTTGTAATTCTTCTACGCTTAATTTTTTAATTTCTGCGTTTTTCATCTTTATTGAGTCTTAAAAAGTATATGAACAAATGAGCTGATAGTTTATGAGTACTATCACTAGTTACTCATAAACTTTAAAACTCATACACTCAATGCCTTATTCTTGATAATCTCTACGAACTACAAATGTAGTACGAACTGGAAGTTTTTGTGCAGCTAAACGAAGAGCTTCTTGAGCAATTTCTAAAGGAACACCCGCAGATTCAAATAAAATTGTACCTGGTTTGATATTTGCCACCCAGTATTCTGGAGCACCTTTACCTTTACCCATACGTACTTCAGCTGGCTTCTTTGTGATTGGTTTGTCTGGGAAAATACGAATCCAAACTTGACCTTCACGTTTCATAGCACGAGTAACTGAGATACGAGCTGCTTCGATTTGACGAGCAGTGATTCGTCCTGGCTCCAGAGATTTGATAGCGAATGTACCGAAGTCAATTTCATGACCACGAGTTGCCATTCCTTTCACTCTACCTTTCTGTTGCTTACGGAACTTGGTTCTTCTTGGTTGTAACATTGTCTTAATTATGTCTTTTAGTCAATTATCAGCATCAGTTACTATGAGTAGCAACACTGAAACTGAAGCTGACTATTGATTAGAATTATCTCTTTCCGCCTCCTCTGTTGTTGTTATTACCACCTTGAGGCTTCTTACCTGGTCCGTTAGCTCCTCCAGTGTTGTTGTTACGACGGTTGTCGTTACCACCATTACCACCACGAGAGTTACCACCACGACCACCACGACGAGCATTATCTTCGTCACGACCGCCACGTTGGTTGCTAGAACCACGAGAGTCAGCACTTGCTTGTTGAGCAGCAATTCCTGCATTTGGTGAAAGATCACGTTTTCCGTAAACTTCGCCTTTGAATACCCATACTTTAATACCGATTTTTCCGTAAACAGTTAATGCCTCAGAAATTGCATAATCGATATCAGCACGAAGTGTGTGAAGAGGAATTCTACCTTCTTTATATCCTTCAGAACGTGCCATTTCAGCACCACCTAAACGACCAGAAAGTTTCAATTTGATACCTTGAGCACCTACTCTCATCGCAGAAGCAATTGATTGCTTCATTGCACGACGGAAAGAGATACGAGCTTCAAGTTGTTGAGCGATAGTTTCACCGATCAATTTTGCATCAATCTCAGGACGTTTGATTTCAAAGATGTTAATTTGAACGTCTTTTCCTGTGATTTTCTTTAACTCTTCTTTAATTTTATCAACTTCTTGACCACCTTTACCAATTACAACGCCTGGGCGTGCAGTATTGATAGTCAATGTAATACGTCTTAATGTACGTTCAATGATAACCTTAGAGATTGCACCCTTTGGAATACGAGCAGCAACGTATTTACGGATTTTGTCATCCTCAACTAGTTTGTCGGCAAAATTCTTTCCACCGTACCAGTTTGAATCCCAACCTCTGACGATACCAAGTCTAAGACCAACGGGGTTAATTTTCTGTCCCATTTTGTGATATTTAGATGTTTTCTCTAATTATTCTTCTATTGTAACTAATGATGGAGCACTTCCAGCAGCAACCACAATTGTAATGTGGTTTGAACGCTTCTGGATTCTATATCCACGACCTTGAGGAGCAGGACGCATACGCTTCAAAGAGCTACCGCCATCTACTGTCACAGTCTTAACGAATAAATCGGCGTCTTCCAATTTAACGTCTTCATTTTTGTTTTGCCAGTTCGCAATTGCTGAGAGTAAAAGTTTCTCAACATATCTTGCACCAACTTTAGGCTCGTATTTCAAAATACCTAAAGCCTTGTTGACCTTCTGACCTCTAATCATGTCAACCACGATTCTCATTTTCTGAGGGGAAGTCGGAATATTATTTAGTTTAGCTACTGCTTCCATTTCTTTAATTATGAATTTTGAATTATGAATATTTGAATTATGAAGTAAGAATTACTCATAATCTATAATTCATAACACATAATTTTAGCGTTTGCCTTTATCTTTTTTAGCAATGTGACCTCTGAAATTGCGTGTTGGAGCAAATTCACCTAATTTATGACCGACCATGTTTTCAGTAACATAAACTGGAATAAACTTGTTGCCGTTATGCACTGCAAACGTGTGACCAACGAAATCAGGAGAAATCATTGAGCGTCTTGACCAAGTTTTGATTACTGACTTTTTGCCTGAATCATTCATTGCAACCACTTTGTTGTCAAGGCGATAGTCAATATAAGGTCCTTTTTTTAATGAACGTGCCATCTATCTATTTTTTCTTTCTACTGATGATTAGACGATTTGAATCCTTTTTCTTATCACGGGTTTTCTTACCTTTCGCTAATAAACCATTACGTGAACGAGGGTGACCACCTGATGAACGACCTTCACCACCACCCATTGGGTGATCGACTGGGTTCATTACAACACCACGAACTCTTGGACGGCGGCCTAACCAACGGTGGCGACCTGCTTTACCTAAGTTTGTGTTCATGTGGTCTGCATTTGATACTGAACCTACTGTTGCTAAACAGTTTGCTAATACCATACGCATTTCGCCTGAAGGTAATTTAATGGTAGCATACTTGCTATCACGAGCTAACAACTGAGCGTAAGTACCTGCTGAACGAGCTAACTCTGCTCCACCACGAGGGCGTAATTCGATAGCGTGAACAATTGTACCTACTGGGATATTCAACAATGGCAATGTGTTTCCAACTTCTGGAGCTGCACTTGCACTTGTGATTACCTTTTGACCTACTGTCAATCCTGTTGGAGCGATAATGTATGATTTTTCGCCATCAGCATACTCAATAAGAGCGATACGAGCTGTACGGTTTGGATCATATTCGATTGTCAAAACTGTTGCTTCAACATCAAATTTATCACGATAGAAGTCAATTAAACGATAACGACGTTTGTGACCACCACCGATGTAACGCATAGCACGATGTCCTAAGTTGTTACGTCCACCAGTTCTTTTAATTGGGGCCAACAACGGCTTGTACGGTTTTGAGGTTGTGATTTCCTCAAAAGTAGGTGCAATACGTTGACGTTGACCCGGAGACGTTGGTTTTAATTTTCTAACTGCCATTTTGCTTTGTTGTTCAATTTATCGGGATGAACTCCCATACATATTAATCTGAAATATATTCTAACAAGGCTTGTTAAGAATAGAACTTCAAATTGAAATTAGATTCCTTCATAGAAATCGATTACTTCGCCTTTAGCAACAGTAACGATCGCTTTCTTAAACGTTGAAGTGTAACCAGAAGTAACTTTCGTTCTTGTACTTCTTGATTTTTTCTTACCGAACTGACGAAGCGTATTAACAGAAGCCACTTCAACACCGTACATTTTTTTCACTTCTTTAGCGATTTCTACTTTGTTCGCTTTGTTAGCTACTTCGAATACGTATTGACCGCCTTTCTGCAAATCCTGAGTTTTCTCAGTAAGAATTGGTCTTTTAATAATGCTCATTTCCTTATTAAGTTCATTGTCCCTGATTTAACAGAGACTATTTACTGAAAGATGATTCGATTTTAGCAACTGCACCTTCAGCAATAAGAAGACGTGTTGCATTTACTAAGTCATAAGTATTTACATCTGCCGCTGTAGTAACTTGTACTTTATCCAAATTACGTCCTGACAAGTAAACATTTTTATCTTCTTCTGAAAGGATAAACAATGCTTTTGTGCCTGCTAATGACAATGCATTGATTACTTCTAAGAAAGATTTAGTTTTTGGAGCGTCGAATGTGAAGTTTTCAAGAACTGAAACTGCACCTTCTTGAGCTTTTGCAGCAAATGCTGACTGACGTGCCAATGATTTAACTTTCTTGTTCAATTTGAATGAATAGTCACGTGGTACTGGACCAAATACACGACCACCACCTCTGAACAATGGAGATTTCATTGAACCCGCACGAGCACCACCTGTACCCTTTTGACGCTTCAATTTGCGAGTTGTACGAGCGATTTCTGCTCTTTGTTTCGCTTTGTGAGTTCCTTGACGTTGGTTAGCCAAGTACTGCTTCACATCTAACCAAACTACGTGCTCGTTTGGCTCGATTCCAAAGATTTCGTCAGAAAGTACCACTTTCTTTCCTGAATCTTTGCCTTGTATAGTTAAAACTGATAATTCCATTTGTTTCTTTCTAATTTGAAAATTCGACAATTTGAAAATCTAATATTTTTATTGATGATGTTTACCCTAAGGCATCGCATCTTCAAATTTTCAAATTAAGACTATTTTTCAAGAATAATGTAAGAGTTTTTAGCTCCAGGTACTGAACCTGATACTACGATAAGGTTTTTGTCAGTATAAACTTTCAATACTTGTAAGTTTTGAACTTTTACACGATTTCCACCTGTACGACCAGCCATACGAAGACCTTTGAATACACGAGATGGGAATGAACAAGCACCAATTGAACCTGGGTGACGACCTCTGTTGTGCTGACCGTGAGTTTGACCTCCAACACCACCAAATCCGTGACGCTTAACAACCCCTTGGAAACCTTTACCTTTTGAAGTACCAATTGCATCTACGAAGTCGCCTTCTGCAAATAACTCTACTGATACTGAATCACCAAGTGCAAGTGGTTGTTCGAATGATTTGAACTCTACCAATTTCTTCTTTGGTGTTGTTCCTGCTTTTTTGAAGTGACCTAAAAGAGGTTGCGTTGTGTGCTTCTCTTTTTTCTCGCCATAGCCTAATTGAACAGCGCTATAACCTTCTTTTTCTACTGTTTTCACTTGTGTTACCACACAAGGACCGGCTTCGATTAGCGTACAAGGAACGGCTGTACCGTCTGCGTTGTAGAGGCTAGTCATACCGATTTTTTTTCCGATAATTCCAGACATTTTATTGGGAATAAAACGTTAAAAGATAAAATAAAAAACTTATTTTCAGCGAGTTACGATCTTGTGAAGACTCACAACGTAAAACGGATTGCAAAGGTCGTGATTTTATTTTGTACAAGCAAAAAAACGCACAAAAATATTCACGCACTCAAAATATTAGCGACAGAAAAATTGAAATAGAAAGCGACAAGAAAGGTAGGGTCAGACGGAACGCCTGAGAAAACGAGTCTTGTGTAGCTTAATACTCAACTTTACAACCTGGGCATTCAGTGAAGTAAGCCAGTATCAGTTCTGACACTTTTGCAGTTGACCTGCGGGTAATAATTCAGACGTTCTTTAAATAAATACTTTTTAGATTTTCTTGTCGAGTTCTGCCAACCCGTTACAAGAATATAGAAAATGAACCTTCTGAATTGGACTGCAAAAATACGGCATTCTTTTTGAATTACAATGAGTTATGTGAAAAAATTTTAAAATAATTTAACATACTTTCTTAGAGACGAATGAGAGGAGATTTTTGCAAGACTCTTGTAGTGGTTACGTCCACTCAATCTGCTTTTTATCCAATTTGCTTTTCTATTGCCTAAATCGTACAATGTCTAGTTTTATCGCTTTCATAAACATTCGTATCTTTGCTATCTCAAACAAATTCATGTTAATCCCCCCTTTTAAATGAAGATTTCTGTTATTACTGTTTCCTTTAATTGTGCTGCAACGATTCGCCAAACGATAGATAGCGTTTTGGCTCAAGATTATGCTGATTTAGAATACATCGTGGTAGATGGTGCTTCTAAGGATGGAACAGTGGAGATTCTACAAAGTTATGGGGATAGGATACGCTTTATTTCTGAACGAGACAATGGTATTTATGATGCGTTAAACAAAGGTGTTAAAATGGCAACTGGTGAGGTAGTCGGTACAATTGGTGGAGATGACTTTTTTCCAAATACGGGCGTAATTAGTGCGGTTGCAGCTAGTTTTATCCAATCTGGAGCAGATGCGGTTTATGGTGACATTCAATTTATCAACCCTGGGGATGATGAAAAAATTGTTCGCTACTGGAGTGCTGGCGAGTATAAAGTAGAAAATTGGCTAAAAGGTTGGATGCCTCCGCATTTGTCTTTCTACTTAAAAAAAGCTCAGATTGAAAAACATGGCTACTACATTACGGACTTTACTTGTGCGGGCGACTATGAGTTGATGCTTCGTATTTTATATAAATTTAGGGCTTCGGCAATTTACTTACCAAAGGTATTGATGACGATGCGTAACGGTGGTACGAGTACTGCTTCTTTAAAACACCGTTATAGAGCAAATATGGAAGACCGTCGTGCTTGGCGAATGAATGGTTTAACGCCAAAATGGTACACGCTTTGGTGGAAGCCGCTTTCTAAGGTGGTACAATTATTCAAGGCAAAATAGTATTTAGTAATAAATGTTGGATTTTGAATTTTAGATTTTGGATTTAAGTACCACGACATATTTAACCGTCTAGATATATAGAAAACATAGTCATGTGAAAATTAAAAAATCGACTACTTACGCTTAATACACTAGCGATAAAGCCTTCTTTTATGTGAACAGGACTGTGATTTACATAAAAGAGGGCTTTGTTTTTCCTAATTACCTTAAAAACTTCCACCTTCCCCTACGTGCTTATCCTAGTTTAAGTTTTACTTTCAAAAAACACTGTTTTATTTCATTTTTCTTGACTTATCTATTTTTTTTACTATTTTAGCTTTATGAAGTTCAGAAGACAGTAAACTGACTAACAAGTCTAACACCACACACCATTCTACTTGAATTAAAATTATAGAAGTCATTTTTTTGAGTTCGTATCAATCTTTGTTTTCTTATATTTTCAAAAATTCTAATTTCTTGTATTATGAACAAAAGTCTCTTGTTAGCTCTTTTGGGCTTATGGATGCTGGGATCTTCCCTTTGGCACGCCTTTGTCATTAAAAACTGTGGTGACACGCCTTCCCTTAGTACTCCCATCGCTGCGGCTATTACTCCACTAGGTCTGTCTATTATAGATGGGGCAAACTTAAATTTAAGTAGCAGTGGTAATTTTGGTTTCAAAAAATCAGACGCTACAGCGAATATCGGGTCAGTACAAACGTCGCTCGATTCGTTGGTTGCTTATTTGAAAGCTA
The DNA here is from genome assembly GCA_049241065.1 of Spirosomataceae bacterium. Lineage (GTDB taxonomy): Bacteria > Bacteroidota > Bacteroidia > Cytophagales > Spirosomataceae > JALRIJ01. Next base: position 5,809 of record JBMLRK010000049.1, on the reverse strand, counting down.
ACCCATCAAAACAACTTACGATTACGGGAGAGTATGGTGCAGATGAAACCAATGCTACTTCATATCCGAATTTGGGTATTGCTAGAGCAGAAGACATCAAAGCGTATTTGGTAAAAGCAGGCATTCCTGCGGGAAGTCTCCTTACGGTAGGGAAAGAAAATAGCCTAACTTGGTCGCCAGCGGATTCTACCAGCGGATTGTTAGCTTTTGGTTTCACAGAAAAACCAGCGGCAGGAACAACTGAGGAAGAACTTGCTTCGAAAGCCAGCTACGAAGGAATGTTTAAGCCAATGGACTTATACTTTAAAACAGGTAGTACTTCCTTTATCAAAACAAAAGCGAATAAGAAGTTCATGCAAGAAGCAAAAGCATTTTTAGCTACTAATAAGGATAAAAAACTACTTGTGACAGGTCATGCGGATAATTTGGGGGATGATGCCATCAATATGAAGTTATCCGAAAAAAGAGCTAACGATGTGAAAGATGAATTGATTGGACTAGGAATTAGTGCGTCTCAAATTGTTACTGATGCAAAAGGAGAAACACAGCCAAGTACCTCGAATGATACACCTGAAGGACGTAAGCAAAATCGTCGTGTGGCTGTAGTGGTTCAATAAATAAATCCTTTTTGAGATTCGATTTTTAGGGCTTCATTGCCTAATCATAAACTTAAAATATTCGTACTATGTTTAATTTAAATCCTTGTAATTATGACTTTGCTTGGTGGCAACAATTATTGATGCTACTTGGTGCAGGTATTTTGGGCTACTTATTGGGTGGTCGTAAAAGTGAAATCAATCAATTAAGTGCGAAACTGTCGGGACTAGAAGCTGACTGCGAAGATTGCTTGAAAGAGAAATCACTAAAAGTGAGCCTAGCGGATAGTAATCCAATAGCGGTAAAGGCAGACTTATCAGCCGATTTGGATACTGCACTTCCAGAAATTGGGCTTGGAGGCGTTTCATTAGATACCCCAGCGATGGAAGTTGATACGCATATTGAGCCGATTTCGATAGAAACACCCGTAGATTTATCGGCTTCGTTGTCGGGAGATTTACCAGACTTACATCTACCTGAAATTGAAGCACCAGAAGTTAGTCTTCCAGAGGGGAATATCGACCTTGATGTTGAAAAAACAGCAGACCTTAGTGCTTCGTTAACTTCCGAAATCCCGTCAATTGATATTCCGACGGTAGAAAGTCCTTCCTTAGACCTTGGTTTAGTGGGTGCAGGTGTAGCGGCTTTGGGCGGAGTTGTTGCTGGAGGCACTGATAAACTGGATGATTTGAAAAAAATTGAAGGCATTGGTCCTAAAATCGAACAACTTCTTCACGAAGCAGGAATTAAGACATTTGCTCTTTTAGCAAGTAGTCAATCGGCTACGATAAAAGAAATTCTTGTGGCTGCGGGATCTCGCTTCCAAATGCACGACCCTACCACTTGGCCAGAACAAGCAAGGTTAGCTGATGAAGGTAAGTGGGAAGAATTAAAGGTATGGCAAGATGCCTTGAACAAAGGAAAAGAGTAGTGAATACGTAACGTTCCTTTAGTATTTATGAAATTTTATTAACTGAAAATCAATTCAATCACATGGATTTAGCACATAACAAATTTATTGCCATTCTCGAAATGTTAATTCTTACAGGATTGGCCGCTCTTATTGGATATTGGATTGCTAACTTTTTTTCTAAAAAGAAAGTCAACGACCTGAGTGAACAAATAGCTTCTAAAGAGCTTGAACTGGCCAATTGTAAAAAAAGTAAACGTTAGTTCATTTAGTAAAAATCCCTTAGCAACAGTTTTATCTCAAACTTCGCTAAGGGATTTAATTTTATTGAAAGACCATTATCGCCTCCTGTCCTACCAATTTAACACCACATTTTCGATAATTGCACAAGCCTCGTTCATCTGGCTTTCGCTAATCACTAAAGGCGGAGCGAAACGAATTTTATTTCCGTGTGTTGGTTTGGCTAATAAGCCTTTTTCCTTAAATGCTACACATAAGTTCCAAGCTGTTTCACTTTCCTCATCGGTATTGATTTCAACAGCATTTAATAAGCCTTTCCCTCTTACTTTCGTAATTAAGTCTGGACGCTTTGCCATCAGGTCAGTCATTTTTTGTCTAAAAACTTGTCCCATCGCCTCGGCATTTTCAGCAAGGTTTTCTTCTTTCACTACTGTTAATGCCGCCATTGTTACAGCACAAGCCATTGGATTGCCACCATAGGTAGAACCGTGTTCGCCTGGTTTGATTGTCAACATAATTTCATCACGACAAAATACCGCTGAAACGGGGTATGTACCACCCGATAAGGCTTTTCCTAAAATCAAAATATCGGGTTTTACTTCTTCATGATCACAAGCCAAACGCTTTCCTGTACGAGCAATCCCCGTTTGTACTTCGTCGGCAATGAATAAAACGTTGTGCTGACGACATAAGGCCGCTACTTGTTTTAAATAGCCTTCTTGTGGCACAATCACACCTGCTTCCCCCTGAATAGGCTCAACCATGAAGCCCGCCACGTTTGGATCTTTTAATGCCTCCGCTAAAGCATCAAGGTCGTTGTAGGGAATAATTTCACAGCCTGGTAAGAACGGGCCATAGTCTGCATAACTTGACGGGTCTGTTGACGAAGAGATAGCAGCGATGGTTCTTCCCCAGAAATTACCCGCAGCATAAATGACTTTGGCTTGGTTCTGTGGAATTCCTTTTACCTTATAAGCCCATTTACGGGTTAATTTCAAAGCCGTTTCGCCTCCTTCTACGCCAGAGTTCATCATCAATACTTTATCGTAACCGAAATACTCACAAAGGAATTTCTCACAAATCCCTAATTGGTTACTGTAAAAAGCCCGAGAGGTAAGGGTTAACTTCTGAGCCTGAGAAATCATGGCTTGAACGATTTTCGGGTGACAATGCCCTTGGTTAACGGCACTGTAAGCCGACAAGAAATCGAAGTATCGCTCACCTTCGACATCCCATACAAACACGCCTTCGCCTCTTTCGAGTACCACGGGCATTGGATGATAATTATGAGCGCCATATTGATCTTCTAAAGCAATGGCAGTCTGCGTATTGGCTGGTAATGATTGTGGTGTCATATTGGTTATTAGTTATGGAAGTAAACTCATAGCAGTAGTGCTATAAGTTGTTGCTCTTATTGTTATCGAAAGGAAAATCAAGAAAATGGAGGTCTATTTACTGTGCTGCGAAAAGCAACATTACGTAAATTAATAAGGAAGCGGATGCGGTAATACGATGAATTTTGCAAAAATGCCCATAGAGTGTACTCATGGTGAATACACGACTTCTGATAAGGGGACGATATGCTGTGGAAAAGTTATTCATCTGTTTATACACAAAGATAAACAGGAAAGGAAACAAAAGCGACAAAAATGGGGTTGAATTGATAGGTAGGCTTAATAAAAGGTATAATGTTTAAAGGTACATAAGCACAAAGTTCTTGCCCTAGCGTTCTCAAGGTAATTAGTAAGTATACAACAAAAAGAGATCTAAAGTTTACTTGAATCTGGCAAACTTGAACTCACAGTAGTCTTCTCCCGTAACATTACTAACGCCCAAAATTAGAGTATCATTCGTAATTTTCAATATCCTTGTTTCTCTATCTCCAGATATAATAAGGCTTACGTTATCAATTTTTAATAGGCTGTCTTCATCCATATAAGTTGCCTCTCTAATAAAGGTGGTTTCTAAACATTTAGGGCAATAATAGTGTTCTGTTACTCTATTAGTTGTAAATTCATACGTGAGAACGTTTCCATCAATTTTATAATTTTCCCAATTAAAATCCCTGAGAAAATCAAAACAACTTAAGGCTTGCCTTGTCTCAACCAAGTCCCATTTTGTATTTACAAACATTGAAGAAGAAACAATACTTTCCTCTTTACAAGAAAGTAGAAAGACTAAAATAATAAATATGTGTGCATTTTTCATAATTAAGTTTTTTTTAGAAGAGATACAAACTTTATATAATTAGTTGGAACTTCTATGAAAAATATATGCACATTTTCAAACTTGACACCAAAAAACAAATAGCTAAAACAGGATAAGAATCAACCAAGCATCCCTTATATTATTAATTTAAAATCGCTTTTTTCAAACATGACTAATAACAGTACCCCTCCTCCTCCGCTTACATCAGAAGATTATTATTTGAACGAACAGGGCTATATGGTTTTTACGGCAAAATACCATCTAAAAAGAGGCCATTGCTGTAAAAATGGCTGTAAGCATTGTCCTTATGGGTTTAAAAAAAGGGTTAACCCCGAAGAGCTAACCCTATAGTTGTTGATGTGTTGTAATATAGAATTGACGTTATATCCTGTGAAATAAAAGGAGCTTTTACAACAATTCGTAAATTCCTGCTACGCCTTGTCCACCTCCTACACAGGCCGTGACCATACCGTATTTCTGGTTACGACGACGCATTTCATTGAATAGCTGTACCGATAATCTTGCTCCTGTTGAACCAAGTGCATGACCTAGGGCAATCGCACCTCCGTTTGGATTCAATTTATCTGGGTCTATCTCAAGGGTTCTGACTACCGCTAAAGCTTGGGCAGCAAAGGCTTCGTTAAGTTCGATTTGATCAAGCTGATTTAAGGTTAAACCTGCTTGTTTTAAGGCTTTCGGAATGGCATAAACAGGGCCAATTCCCATCAGACTTGGTTCGCAACCAGCCGTTGAGAAGGACATCATGCGAGCAATGGGTTCAAGATTTAGTTCTTTTACCATTTTTTCAGACATGACTACCACAAAGGCTGCTCCGTCGGAGGTTTGCGACGAGTTTCCTGCTGTTACAGAACCACCTGCGGCAAAGACAGGTTTTAATTTCGCCAACGCCTCCACACTGGTATCGGCACGAGGGCCTTCGTCTTTGGCAAAAATGGTCTCTTTATTTTTCTTCTTTCCAGAAACTACATCGAAAAACGTCTCTTTTACCGTAATTGGCACAATTTGACTATCAAATAAACCTGCTTGCTGTGCGGCAATCGCTTTTTGATGCGATAGATAAGCAAAGGCATCTTGGTCTTCACGACTTATCTGGTATTTTTTAGCAACCTGTTCTGCCGTTAAACCCATTCCTATATAATAGTCTGGAGTCTTTTGGGCAATATCAAAATTGAGGGCGGTTTTGTAACCCATCGTAGGCACAAGCGACATGGACTCTACCCCACCCGCAATGATACAATCTGCCATTCCAGAAGAAATTTTGGCAGCGGCTAAAGCAATGGCTTCTACCCCAGAACCACAATAACGGTTGATGGTAAACCCTGAGACCTCTTTGGGCAAGGACAAAAGGGCTACATACCGCCCAATTTGCATTCCTTGTTCGGCTTCTGGCACAGCATTACCTACGATAACGTCATCTACCAAATGAGGGTCTAGGCTTGGCAACTGTGCCAGCATATACTTAATGACTTCTGCCCCAAGTTCATCAGGACGAGTAAAACGAAGCGTACCTTTCGGGGCTTTCCCCACGGCTGTACGATAGCCAGCAACAATATATGCGTTCATGGTTGAATTCTTTTTAGACGTTTCCAAAGTCCCTGAGAACTTTTGAATTTGTAAGCGTTAAGTGATAATATTGAATGTTGGATTTAATGGCCCTAGCGAAACCTATAAGGTTTTGGTGAAAAATCTGACGATAAGGTTATTACCAACTAAACCTTATAGGTTTTTACACGAAAACATCTTAAATCTCAATCTAAAATTCAAAATCCAACATCCATAATCACATTAGTTTCTCAATGGTTTTCCACCGTTCAATAAACTTTGAATGCGTTC
>JBMLRK010000048.1:0-3016 GCA_049241065.1 Spirosomataceae bacterium | reverse complement strand
TAGTGAGGATGAAATAGGTTCGTTGACAAGTCCAATTGCCCCAGTTATTCCACCAGTTGTGCCACCGATTCCTCCAATTATAGAGGAAGAAGACGAAATTGGTACATCCGAAGTAAAGGAAGATGGTATTGCGTTGGTGATAAAAGAAACCGTCGAAGAACCAGAGCCGATAGAGGAAATAGGAGAGGAAGAAACAGAAGAACCAGCCTTAAATGAGGAGTCCGAATTAATCAAGTTATTTGGGAAGTATGATCCAAAATTGGACTTGCCAGATTATCGTTATCCAACGGTTGATTTATTAAAGACTTACGATATGGGAAAACCTAAAGTTTCCCAAGAAGAACTAGAAGAAAATAAAGTAACGATTGTTAGAACACTTGCTAATTATGGTATCAAAATCGCAGAAATTGATGCGACGATTGGACCAACTGTTACGCTCTACGAAATTATCCCAGAAGCAGGGGTGCGTATTTCTAAGATTAAAAACCTAGAAGACGATATTGCCTTGAGTTTGGCTGCTTTGGGTATTCGTATCATTGCCCCAATTCCAGGCAAAGGAACGATTGGTATTGAAGTACCGAATAAAAATCGGGAAATGGTTCCTGTGAAACAAGTGATATGGTCAGAGAAGTTTCAACGCTCTAATTTCGAGTTACCGATTGTGTTAGGAAAAACCATCAGCAATGAGATTTTTATGACTGACTTAGCCAAAATGCCTCACTTATTGATGGCAGGGGCAACAGGTCAAGGTAAATCGGTTGGGTTGAACATGATTCTTACCTCTTTGTTGTTCAAGAAACATCCTTCCGAATTAAAATTTGTTTTGGTTGACCCTAAAAAGGTAGAATTAACGCTTTTCAATAAAATAGAAAGACATTTCTTAGCGATGTTACCCGATGCCGCAGAGGCAATTATTACCGATACAAAAAAGGTGGTAAACACCCTTAATTCCCTTTGTATCGAAATGGATAATCGCTATAATTTATTGAAAGAAGCTGGTTGTAGAAACTTAAAAGAATACAATACGAAGTTTATAGAACGTCGTTTGAATCCAGAAAAAGGGCATAAGTTTATGCCATATATCGTGTTAGTCATTGATGAATTAGCCGATTTGATGATGACCGCAGGGAAAGACGTAGAACAACCCATTGCTCGTCTCGCTCAGTTAGCTCGTGCTATCGGTATTCACTTAGTCGTTGCCACTCAGCGACCATCTGTCAACGTGATTACAGGTACAATCAAGGCAAACTTTCCCGCTCGTTTATCCTTTAAAGTGACTTCTAAAATTGACTCACGCACGATTTTAGATACAGGAGGAGCAGAGCAATTAGTAGGACGAGGAGATATGCTTTTGTCAATGGATTCAGAAATTATTCGTTTGCAATGTGCTTTTGTAGATACCCCAGAGGTAGAAGATGTATGTGATTTTATTGGTGAACAGAAAGCCTACGATTCAGCTTATATTCTGCCAGAGTTTGAAGGAGACAGCGATGGCGGTAATGAAAAAGGCGATGTTGATTTAAAAAATAGAGATTCATTTTTTGATGAAGCAGCCCGTTTGATTGTTACGCACCAACAAGGTTCAACATCCTTAATTCAGCGACGCTTAAAATTAGGTTATAACCGAGCAGGACGCTTGATTGACCAATTGGAAGCCGCAGGAATTGTTGGAGCGTTTGAAGGGTCAAAAGCTAGAGAAGTATTGATAAAAGACATGGAACATTTAGAAGAGTTGCTTCGCTCTTTGTAGTTTAGCGAAATTTCGCTAAATTGCATTGGGTTTAAGCATAAGGAATGTAACTCAGGAATTAGCAAGCTTATTGAGAGGGTGAAAAGTGCAAATCTTTTCAGGAATGAAGAAAGGAAAAAAATCAAGAAATGAGTTAAAAAGTAAATTCATAGTGATTAATTTTATTGTCCACTCTCAAAAAAGTATAACGATTAGCATGAAAAAAATACAGTTCTCATGGAATTGTGAAATTTCTTCCCTAATTTTGTGAACGAAATTAAGTGCTACCTAAAGTGGCTGTTTTAACGAAGCTTTAAGTACTTAGCTATAAAAATTTTAGTCAAAATCACAAATCCAACCATATTATAAAATGGCATCAGTCAGACCAGATGAAGTGTCAGCCATCTTGCGTGAACAACTAGCAGGAGCAAAATCAGAGGCTGAACTCCAAGAAGTAGGTACCGTGCTACAAATCGGTGACGGTGTAGCTCGTATTTACGGACTCACAAAAGTACAGGCGGGTGAGTTACTCGTATTTGAAAATGGCTTGAAAGCCCTTGCATTGAACCTCGAAGAAGACAACGTAGGTGCTGTATTGTTAGGGGACGCAACAGGTATCAAAGAAGGTGACACCGTTAAACGTACTGACGAAATCGCATCTGTGAAAGTAGGTGAAGGTATTCTTGGTCGTGTCGTGAACACACTTGGCGAGCCAATCGACGGAAATGGTCCTATTCAGGGCGATTTATATGAAATGCCATTAGAGCGTAAAGCTCCAGGTGTTATCTATCGTCAACCAGTTACAGAACCTCTTCAAACAGGTATCAAAGCGATTGACGCAATGATTCCAGTAGGTCGTGGTCAACGTGAATTGGTTATCGGTGACCGTCAGACAGGTAAAACAACTGTTTGTATTGACACTATCATTAACCAAAAAGAATTCTACGATGCTGGGCAACCAGTTTATTGTATCTATGTTGCTTGTGGACAAAAAGCTTCAACTATCAAACAAGTTGAACAAGCTTTGCGTAAAGCAGGTGCAATGGAATATACAGTAATCGTAGCAGCAGGTGCTTCTGATCCAGCTCCAATGCAATTCTATGCTCCATTTACAGGTGCTGCTATTGGTGAATATTTCCGTGATACAGGTCGTCCTGCATTGATTATTTATGATGATTTATCGAAACAAGCGGTTTCATATCGTGAAGTTTCTTTATTACTTCGTCGTCCTCCAGGACGTGAAGCATATCCAGGAGACGTTTTCTACTTACACTCTCGTTTATTAGA
>JBMLRK010000047.1:22321-27530 GCA_049241065.1 Spirosomataceae bacterium | reverse complement strand
AAATTTTGCTTTAAAATAAACGTTGCAATCAACAATGAAAACGTAATAACACCGTGCAAGGGTACTTGAGTTTTGAGGGCTTCTTCTTGATTACTGAACCACTGATAAATAAAAATACCCACCAACAAAATAAGCCCCAGCATGATTACGTGTAGTAATCCTACAATTAGCGAAACGATTAAGTTTCGTAAACCCTCAAATGAATTACGTTTTTCTGCCATTGTTTTAAAAGAAAAAACCTCCAATCTGAACGACCAATGCACTACCATAAGGAGAGACTTTCATTCCTGTAGTTGAATAATTCAAATCATACATAATTGAAATACCAAATCCTTTTGGAGCGCCTAAGCCTATCCCAATTAATACAGGGTTACTGTATTGAATCGGTGTATTAGACAATTCTGAATAGTTTTCTACCTGTCCTGTCAAATAGCCCTGTCCAATTATTTGTTGTAGAAAAGGGATATTCTGACGAATAAAAAGTTTTTCTCCCAGTTGACTCAACGCATAATAATTGGTCGCAGAGTTATAATTATAGGTTAATCCAACTCCCACAATCGTATTATTAGTCAACATATAACCTGCCATTGGTGAAACCCCAATATTAATTCCAAAAGAACTAATTGTACCGCCATTGATACCACCTCCAAAACGCAAACGCTCACGGAAAGTTAAATCACGAACATCGGGTTCTTCATCTAAATCTCGCTCTGCTCCTTCTTCCTTAATCACTACAGGATCTTGAGCATACGTAGTTGAAACCCCAACGGTAACCAAAAATAAAAGTAAGAATAATTTCTTCATGACTGTTCTTAAAATGATTCGGGAAAAATTAAATTATGTACGAAGTATGACTAAAAAGAGTCCAATCTTAATTTTTTGATATGAATAATACCATGTCATACTTCAAAGAGAAAATAGCCTCTTCATATCATTCAATTTGATACCCTAAATTAACGTAAAGTTTAGGGAATTCTTACGCCAATACAAAACAATCTTGTCTGTTTTTTTGTCTAAATTGCATGAGCATACACAAACGCATGAATAATAGCATAATGACCCTATCTGAAAATTTGGCTTTCGAATCGCTTGACCCCAAGCAATATATACTCATCAAAGGTGCAAGAGTAAACAATTTAAAGAATATCGACGTGGCGATTCCACGTAATAAACTAGTGGTGATAACAGGACTATCTGGTTCTGGGAAATCCTCATTGGCTTTTGACACGCTCTTTGCCGAAGGACAACGAATGTATGTGGAAAGTTTGAGTTCGTATGCTCGCCAGTTTTTGGGAAGAATGGAAAAACCTGATGTCGATTATATCAAAGGGCTTTCTCCTGCCATTGCCATCGAACAAAAAGTATCGAGTAAAAATCCTCGTTCAACGGTTGGTACAACGACTGAAATTTACGACTATTTAAAATTACTCTTTGCTCGTGCGGGTGTCACCTACTCCCCTATTTCGGGACAAGCCGTTCAAAAAGATAGTATTTCGGATGTAGTCGATTGGATATTGAACCAAGAAGAAGGAAATCGCTTGATGATTCTCGCTCCTTTGCACTTAAAAGAAGAGCGTTCGTTACTCGATGAGCTAAAAATATTGATGCAAAAAGGCTATACTCGTATCCTTGTGGATAACGAAATACGCTTTTTGGAGGAACTGGTGGATAACCCACAAGAGTTATCCACATTACCCACACCCACTGTTGATAACTTTTCATGCAAAATATTAATTGACCGTACTGTTGTTAAAAAAGACGACGAAGAAACGCAATTTCGTTTATCGGACTCGATACAAACGGCTTTTTTTGAAGGGAATGGTACTTGTTTTGTGGAAATCATCGGACAAGAGACCCGTGAATTTTCCGACCGCTTTGAACTAGATGGCATTCGCTTTGAAGAACCAACCCTTAATTTATTCAGCTTTAACAACCCTTACGGGGCTTGTAAATGCTGCGAAGGATATGGAAAAGTAGTTGGGCTTGACCAAGACTTGGTTATTCCTGACAAAAACTTATCTATTTACGAAGGGGCAATCGCTCCGTGGCGAAGCGAGAAAATGGGCGAATGGCTTGTGCCTTTAATCAAAAATGGCATTCGTTTCGACTTTCCGATTCATCGCCCGTATGAAGAACTCACGCAAGTACAAAAAGACTTACTATGGACTGGTAACGAGTATTTCCAAGGCTTACATGATTTCTTTGGAATGCTAGAAGCCGAAACGCATAAGATTCAATACAGAGTAATGCTTTCTCGCTATCGAGGTCGCACTACCTGCCCCGACTGTCAGGGTTCTCGCTTGCGTAAGGATGCTGGCTATGTAAAAATTGGGGGTAAATCCATCATTGACTTAGTCTTAATGCCTATTCAAGATGTCCGTAATTTCTTCCAAGAATTAACCTTACCAGACTACCAACTGGGCGTTGCGAAACGTATTTTAACCGAAATTGAAAGCCGTTTAGAATACATGGAAAAAGTAGGATTGGGTTATCTAAACCTAAATCGACTTACCTCTACCCTTTCGGGCGGCGAGTTTCAACGGATTAAATTGGCAACTTCGCTCGGCAGTGCCTTGGTAGGTTCGATGTATATTTTGGATGAACCTTCGATTGGACTTCACCCACGAGATACCCAACGTTTAATTTCGGTACTAGAATCGCTTCGTGACCTTGGCAATACCGTTATTGTAGTAGAACACGAAGAGGAAATCATGCGAGTTGCTGACCACTTGATTGACATTGGCCCCGATGCAGGAAGAAATGGAGGAGAACTTGTTTTTCAAAGCCCCCTAACCCCCAAAGGGGGAACAGAGAACACGCTTTTAGATACACAAGTGTTCCTATCGCAAGGTCATTTTTCCCATACCATCAATTTCTTGAACGGAACGGATACCATTGAGATTCCGACTTTCAGAAGAAAAGCAACAGCGTATATTGAATTAAAAGGAGCTTATGAAAATAACTTAAAAAATATCAATGTACAGTTTCCGTTAGGGGTACTTACGGTAGTGACGGGTGTCAGTGGTTCGGGAAAATCTACCTTGATTCGTAAGATTTTATTCCCTGCATTAGGTCGTCATTTGGGTACATATACCGACGAAGTAGGGCGATTCAGTGAGCTTTTGGGAAGTTTAGATAAGATTGACCATGTGGAAATGATTGACCAAAACCCCATCGGAAAGTCGTCTCGTTCTAATCCAGTCACCTACATCAAGGCTTACGACCAAATCCGTCTGTTGTATTCAGAACAGCCGATTGCCAAAGCTCGTGGCTACAAACCTGCTCATTTCTCGTTTAACGTAGAAGGCGGGCGTTGCGAAACCTGTCAGGGTGAAGGCGAAGTAACCATTGAAATGCAATTCATGGCAGATGTTCACTTGGTCTGCGAATCATGTCAAGGAAAGCGTTTTAAACAAGAAATTTTAGACATTAAATTCCAAGAAAAAGACATTGCCGACCTACTCGATTTAACCATCGACGAAGCCATTGATTTCTTCCGTCCAGAACAACCCAAACTTGCCGACCGCCTATTGCCTTTGCAGGAAGTGGGTTTAGGGTACGTTAAACTAGGGCAATCGTCGAACTCACTTTCGGGAGGAGAAGCTCAACGGGTTAAATTGGCAAGTTTCTTAGGAAAAGGCAATAGCAACAAAGGAAAGTCCCTCTTTATTTTTGATGAACCGACAACTGGCTTACATTTTCATGACATCAAAAAATTATTAAAAGCCATCAATGCTTTGGTAGAACAAGGTGACTCCGTCATTATTATTGAGCATAATATGGAAGTCATCAAGTCAGCCGATTACATCATTGACATTGGCCCAGAAGGCGGCGACAAAGGCGGATACATCACCTTTGCAGGCACACCCGAAGAAATGGTTCTTTCTGGCAATAGTTATACAGCGAGTTTCTTGCAAGATAAAATGGGGTAAGTCATAATGGAAAATTATGAATGTTGAATTTTGGATATCATTCACATCGCCGTTGTCTGTGTCTTCACAGACAACAGCGATGTCTCTAATAGATTAAGAAGATGAAGAATACATATTATTTATTAGTAGGCTTATTGTTGAGTTTTCAATTAACTGCTCAGTGGCAAAAACAAGCATCTAATACAGAGGCAAGTTTTAGAACTGTGTGTGCAGTGAGTGAAAAAGTCGTTTGGGTAAGTGGCTCAAAAGGCACTTTTTTGAGGACGACCAATGGCGGAACAACTTGGGAAACCAACCAAGTAGCAGGTGCTGAAAAATTAGATTTTAGAGACATTCATGCTTTTGATGCTAAAACGGCTGTTCTGATGAGTGCAGGCGAAGCGGAACAAGGCAATGCTAAATTTTTCCGAACAGAGGATGGTGGTAATTCATGGAAACTAGTCTATGAAAGCAATCAGAAAGGTGTCTTTTTTGATGGAATTGATTTTTGGGATAAACAACACGGCATTGCCTTTAGTGACCCAATTGATGGGAAGTTTTTCATCCTCAGAACCAACGATGGCGGAAAATCGTGGTCGCCTGTAAACCCTGTGAATATTCCTTTATGTCAAGAAAACGAAGCAGCTTTTGCCGCTAGTGGCACAAGTTTATTGACCGTTGGCAAGAACCAAGCCTACATCTGTACAGGTGGCAGTTCTTTTGCACGTATTTTCCACAGCAACGACCAAGGAAATACGTGGTCGGTAGTTCAAACCACCATGCCCGCAGGAAAAACAAACGGCTTATTTGGGCTGAGATTTTGGGATAAACAACACGGCATTGCTGTTGGAGGCGATTATCAAGAGGTAAACAAAGCCATTCCTAACGTATTGCTCACTGCCGATAGTGGTAAAACCTGGCAAGATGCCCCACAAACAAACCCCGTAGGACTAAAAGAAGGGGTAGCTCTTTTCAACAAAAAAACCTTAATCGCTGTCGGGCCATCGGGAACTTGTTACTCCAAAGACTTCGGAAAATCATGGACAATAATTGACAAAACGCCTTATCATGCCATCAGTATCTCAGGAAATGGCATTTGGGCAGTTGGAGGAAAAGGAGCGATTGGGAAATTAAATTACAAAAGCTTAGATTAATATCCATCGCCGTTGTCTGTGTCTTCACAGACAAGACAACCAATCGGCTAATTGTCTGTGGAGACACAGACAATGGCGAGTGCCTTCCCATTGCATTATATTCGGATAAAGTCTGGTTACAGAAAATAGCATATATCCATAACA
>JBMLRK010000047.1:0-22221 GCA_049241065.1 Spirosomataceae bacterium | reverse complement strand
CTAGGTAGCCCAACATAAATTTGCCCTTTTTTCTTAACTTTACTTCTATAATTCGTGTTTAAATCATATCACGAGTCAATTAACAAAATATGACAAAGCAAACAGACCTCACGGGGCACGAACAGATAGAAGTACTCGGTGCGAGAGAACATAATTTAAAAAATATTGATTTAACGATTCCTCGAAATAAGCTGGTGGTCTTTACTGGCATTAGTGGCTCGGGGAAATCGTCCTTAGCTTTCGATACTATTTATGCGGAGGGGCAACGTCGCTACATGGAAAGTTTCTCGGCTTATGCTCGTAGTTTTATGGGCAATATGGAGCGTCCGAATGTGGATAAAATCAACGGGCTTTCTCCTGTGATTTCGATTGAACAAAAGACTACTTCTAAAAACCCTCGTTCTACCGTCGGGACAGTTACCGAAATTTATGACTTTATGCGTTTGCTCTACGCTCGTGCAGGCGAAGCATTCAGTTATGTCTCGGGCGAAAAAATGATTAAGCAGTCTATCGACCAAATCATTGATGTCATTCTGAACGATTATGAAGGGCAAAAGCTCATCTTGTTAGCTCCTGTCGTAAAAGGGCGAAAGGGGCATTATCGGGAGTTGTTTGTGCAAGTTGCCAAATTAGGCTACACCAAAGTACGAGTGGATGGTGTGGTGATGGATATTCAGCCTAAGATGCAGTTAGACCGTTTTAAAATTCACGATATTGAAATTGTCATTGACCGCTTAATAGTAAAGGCCGAAGACCGTTTCCGTTTATCGCAATCGGTTCAAACGTCCTTAAATCAAGGAAAAGGCTTAATGATGACTCGTGATGAAAAGGGGACTGTCCGTAATTTCTCTAAGTACTTAATGGATCCTGTTTCGGGTATTTCGTATGACGAACCTGCTCCGAATATGTTTTCATTTAACTCGCCTTACGGTTGGTGTCCAACTTGTCAAGGTTTGGGCAAGGTCGAAGAAATTACCGAAGAGTCCATTTTACCTGATAAGTCACTCAGTATTAGCAAAGGAGCTATTGCACCCATTGGCGAATTTCGTGATATGTGGATTTTTAAGCAATTGGAAGTCTTACTAAAACAATTTAAAGTCAGCCTAAGCACACCGCTCGAAAAATTCCCGCAGGAAGCTATTGATATGATGCTTTATGGTTCGGAAGAACCCGTGCCAGTGCCTTCTAAAAAGTATGAAGGTACGGAATGGAATACCAAATATGAGGGAATTGTGACCTTCTTGAAACGTCAGCAGGAAACAGGTTCTGAAAAAATGCAGGAATGGTTAAAGGACTTTATGGTCATTAACACCTGTCCAACCTGCGAAGGAGCTAGACTTCGGAAGGAGGCTTTGCACATTAAAATCGACCAGCATAACATTGCTCAATTGGCCAATATGGACATTAGCGAGTTGGCTCTTTGGTTCGATGATCTCGAAAGTCGCTTGAATGAACGTCAGAATGCCATTGCTCGTGAAGTATTAAAGGAAATCCGTAAGCGTATTGGATTTTTAACGGGTATTGGCTTAGAATACCTGACCTTAAACCGTCAATTACGCACGCTGTCGGGTGGCGAAGCCCAACGGATTCGTCTAGCTACACAAATTGGTACGCAACTGACCAACGTGTTGTACATCATGGACGAACCTAGTATTGGTTTGCACCAACGAGATAACGTAAAATTGATTCAAGCCTTAAAGGATTTACGTGATTTGGGTAACTCTGTTTTAGTTGTGGAACACGATAAAGACATGATGCTGGAGTCGGACTATATTGTGGATATTGGGCCAGGGGCTGGTCGTCATGGAGGAACAATTGTTGGACAAGGGACACCTGAAGAGTTTCTGAAAAATAATTCTACAACGGCTAAATTTTTGAGTGGCGAAATCAATATTGATGTACCCAAAACACGTCGTAAAGGTTCTGGAAATACCTTTATTATCAAGGGTGCAAAAGGAAATAACCTCAAAAACGTTACGCTTAAATTACCTTTGGGAAAGATGATTTCGGTAACAGGCGTAAGCGGTTCGGGTAAATCGTCTTTGATTCACGAAACACTTTTCCCAATTCTGAATCGCCACTTTTATAATTCCAAGAAAGAGCCAATGCCGCACAAATCGGTAGAAGGCTTGGAGTTTTTAGATAAAGTAATTGAGGTAGATCAGTCGCCTATTGGACGTACTCCACGCTCAAACCCTGCCACTTATACAGGAATGTTCTCGGATATTCGCTCGTTGTTCTGTGAATTACCCGAATCTAAAATCAGAGGTTATAAAGCTGGACGATTTAGTTTCAACGTGAAAGGTGGACGCTGTGAAGACTGCGAAGGAGCAGGAATGAAGAAAATTGAAATGGAGTTTTTACCCGATGTTTATATCGCCTGTGAAACCTGCAAAGGAAAACGCTTTAACCGAGAAACCCTCGAAGTGCGTTTCAAAGGAAAATCCATTGCCGATGTGTTGGATATGACCGTTGAACAAGCGATTGACTTCTTTGAAAATCAGCCCAAAATTGCTCGTAAAGTACAAACCTTAAACGAAGTTGGTTTGGGTTATTTGACCCTCGGACAACAAGCAACAACGCTTTCGGGTGGGGAAGCTCAACGGGTAAAATTGGCAGAAGAATTATCAAAACGAGATACGGGAAAAACGATGTATATTTTGGATGAACCCACCACTGGACTTCATTTTAAAGACATTAAATTGCTAATTGGCGTATTAGACAGACTCGTAGAAAAAGGGAATACGGTCTTGATTATCGAACATAACCTAGACGTAATCAAAGTATCTGACCATGTGATAGACGTTGGTCCAGAAGGTGGTAAAAAAGGCGGAAACATCATCGCTGAAGGTACGCCCGAACAAGTGGCTAAAGTGAAAGAAAGCTATACGGCCATGTTCTTGAAAGAGGAATTGAAATAAAGTAGGTGCATTAAGAATGATGGGTTTTGAAATTAGGCTGTTAATTGTTAAAATCCATCATTCTCATTTCTATAAAGCTGTATTGAGAAGAGATACTGGATATTTTACACTATCCAACAACCAATATATTAATCTAACAGCTCACTAATCGCTAAGTGGTCACCCACAAAATCGGCTTCTAAACGTGTTCCTTTACTTATACTCTTAATGATATATTTTTTTCACCTGCCTTCATTTTTTCAAACGAGCCTTTCACCAATTTATCAACGTAAAAACTGCAAATAAGACAACCAACAAATCATTCAAAGTAGCGATAAATTTGGGGTCTATATACCACTAAAAGAATAATAAAATGTTCTTCTTAAGTATACGCTTTGGTATTTAAATACAATGTTAAATTTCCATTATGTCTAAGTATCATCTATCTATTTTCTACCATAAAAACGATGAAATGCGTATTAAATAATTAATCTAACATTTCACCCAAAAAGTATAACAATTTAAACTGTTAGCCTTATTTTTACACCCGCCATCATGAGCTTTCATTCTAAGAAACTTCTGATATACAAACATTTGCCTAACTAACCATAAAACTAAGCTAATGAATGAACCTCATTTTTTAACTAGCATTTTCACGATTCAAAATTTCCAAAAAGACGATTTAAGTACTATCCTAAGCCAGTATAAACGTCTTGAATTTGCCAAACATGATTATTTAATCCAAGAAGGAACGGTTGCCAATTATTACTATTTCCTAGAAAGTGGTTTTGCTCGTTCTTATGCCATCGACTTAGAAGGAAACGATATTACTACCAAATTTTATAGCAGTACTGATGCTGTTATTGACTGGCATTCTTATTTCCTAAAAACCAAATGTCGAGAAAATATACAAGCCATTACGCCTTGTGTAGCTTGGAAAATTACGTTTGAAGATTTTATGAAATTATTCAAGATTGAGGCATTTCGAGAGGTTGGACGCACCCGTTTGATTAATAATTATTTTGAACTCAAAAATCATAGTGTTTCCATCATTTCAGATCCTGCCAGAGACCGCTATTTGAATCTATTAAAACAAAAACCTGACATCGTTCAAAATGTACCGCTAAAACAAATCGCCACCTATCTTGGCATTACGGATACCTCACTAAGTAGAATCAGAAAAGAAATTACCGACAACAAATGAACACGCTTAACACGCCTTCCCTACCGCTCTGGATTTCGATTTTCTTTTTAATCGTCATCCTAGTTCCTGTTTTTTTAATCGCTAATCTTGCCCGAAAAAATAGTAAAGACACGCTTCAAAACAAGGTATTCTTTACCATTAGCGGTTTTTATCTAGTGTACTTTATCTACGTCTGCACTGCATGTTTAAACGGTCTATTCAACGCAACAGCTTTACCTCCAATGATTTTACGGTATAGTACGTTCCCGTTTCTAATATTTTTGTTTGGGATTGTCGTTCGGAATAGTTCTTACAAAACGTTACTCCACTCAACCCCTTTATCAGACCTAGTTAAATTACACATTTTCAGGCTTATAGGTTTCACCTTTATCTTACTCGCATGGCACGATGCCATTCCAAAATACTTTGCTATTCTTGCAGGGTTAGGGGATGTTTTTACGGCACTTAGTAGTATTTGGGTAGCAAAAGCGATTGAACAGCGAAAATCGTATGCCAAATTAGTCACCTACTGCTGGAATATCTTTGGCTTGGTCGATATTCTATTTACTTCTATTGGTTCTAATGTATTAACAAAAATTTCCATCGAAACAGGCTCACAAGGTGTGGAAATTCTCGCTCAATTTCCATTCTGTTTAATTCCTGCTTTTGCCCCTCCTACAATTTTATTTCTCCATTATAGTATTTTCAAAAAATTGAAAGAAATATACCCTTAATTGGTTTTCTTGTCCTATGGCAAGATTTAAGTTTTAGCCGCAATATACCTTTGTATCATCAATAACATAAACACTTACAACGATGACACAATCAAACGAATTCATGCTTTTATTCAGATTTGAAGCAAGCAACAATTATCAACCAACAGCAGCAGAACTAGCAGAAATGCACCAACAATGGGGACAGTTCATTGGCAGTATTGCACTCCAAGAAAAACTTGTAAGTACTTATCAATTGGGTTTTGAAGGAAAACAAGTATTCGCAGATAGTTCCGTAGCAGAAGGTGTCTCTGTTTTAGAAAACCAAATGGTTGGAGGTAATATGGTAGTGAGAGCCAATGGCACTGAAGAAGCAGTCGAAATGGCGAAGAAATGCCCTATCCTCATGATGGGCGGTACAGTAGAAGTAAGATCTATTTTACCAATGTAATACGGAATAGTAATGATAAATAATGGTTGGTAAATATTCCTCGTTAAATACTGGAAACTATTTATTTACCAATAGATAATTTAACCTGTTAGTTGCGAACACTACCTCTCAGCAACAAAGATATTTTATCCAAAAACGGTATTTATCATTACTACTTATACCACAATTAATAAACTGATAACTAATAGATTTACCTAGTTTTTTTTCAAACGTCTCACATAGTTTTATTTATTATTACCGATACTTAAACTTAATAAACCAATGAACAAGAAAATGATTTTAACAACCATCGCTCTCGCTATTGCTCTATTTATCGGATTCGGATTGCTAAAGGCAAAAGAATTAACTTCTCTTCAAATTGTAAAAGTTATTACAATCAAAGGTGCTAGAAGTGATGTTTTCAACATGGTAAGCCACTTAAAGAACTACCCGAAATGGTCTCCTTTTTTAGTGCAAGATCCATCTCAACAATACGAAGTCAAAGGAGTAGATGGTACAATTGGCTCGCAATTTCACTGGTCTGGTAATGGAGGTAAGGATTTAGGATTTCAAGAAGTCGTTAAACTTGACTCACTTAATTTTGTAGGAATCAAATGTGACATTCAGAAACCATTTGTTGCATACCCAACCTTTGACTATACTTTTACTGATACTGCCGAAGGTGTTCAAGTAACTCAAGACTTTAAGCTAGAATCGGGCCTAGTGGATGCCTTCTTTATGTGGCTTTTCGGAGCGAAAGGAGAAATGGAAAAAACAAATGCTCAAGGCTTAGACCTACTGAAAAAAGCAATCGAAAATTAAATTGTCTCAACAGCCATTTCTTCCAAATTTCAGAAGAAATGGCTGTTTGATTTCTATCAACCTAAAATACCTCTTTCCCTTATAAACACCTTTTCGCTAGAGATAATCATTCTTAACAAAGAATAAGGCATAATATCTTACAAATACCCTAATTTTGTAACACCATGCAAAACCCTTGATTGATTTTATGCTAAGTATTTTACAACAACCGTATCCGTATGAAAGTACACCCCAACGCAACATTACTTTCTCTGTGGGTGCAGGTATTTTTGTAGCTTTTTTTCTCGTCTATTTTAAGCCTTTCACAAACTCGCATTCAATAGCTGTAATACCTAACCTGAATCTGTTATTAGCCGGTCACGGAATAATAGCGACAGGAATGATGCTATTTTCATACTTCCTATTACCCGCATTATTTAAATCTTTTTTTAAAGAAGAAGACTGGACAGTTCTAAAGGAAATAGTCTCTGTATTACTCATGTTAACCTTAATAGCGATAGGAAATTTTCTCTATGGATATTTTGTTCACTTTATTCCTTTTACTTTCAAGGCGTTTTACTACATGATTGGCTGTACCTTAACGGTCGGCATTTTTCCTTGTGTAACCATTACATTAATTAGTTATATTTTCCATTTACGTCAATATAGTACACCGCCTCAACCTATTCATATCCCTGAGATTGAAGAAAAACAACGAGTGCAAGAAGTTACTTTTGTAGCTGAAAATGAAAAAGATACCATTCTTGTTCACGAAAGTGAATTACTCTTTATTGAATCGAATGATAATTATGCGACCATTCATTTTACCCGAAATGAATCTATTAATAAGGAACTGATTCGTAGTAGTTTAAGTCGTTTGGAAGGACAGGTCACGTCGGAGGACATTGTCCGTTGCCACCGTTCGTATATTGTTAATTTGGCGAGGGTAATATCCGTATCAGGCAATGCACAAGGCTTTAAACTCCACCTCGATGACGGTACGTCGGTGATTCCCGTGGCCCGTAAAAATTCGAGCATTGTAGAGCAATTTAGAGGAAAATAATGGTTAATGATGAATGTTTAATGTATGACTGACGCAATTTATTTTTTGCTTAACTCAACGTTTTTCAATCTTTCGTAAAGCCTAATTACACATTAACCATTACGCATTCATCATTATACATTACGCATTATAGACAAAATCTAAAGGGTTCGCAAACTTAAAAGTATAGCCTGTTACTTGGAGTAGTTTATCGCCACTAATTACTTTGAAGGCTAATGGATTTATTGGTTCTTCAAAAATCGGAAGAGGAAGACCCATTTCTTCGCAATTTTTTATGTAAACTGCTGCTCTGCTAGGATGCTCTGGGGTTACTAAATTTAAGGTTAATGAACCAAAATCATTCACCAATACCGACTCAATAATAGCAACGACATCATCTTGATGAATATAATTGACAGGAATTTGTCCTGTTTGAAGCGTTTTTCCTGCAAAATACTTAGCTGGCATACGCTCATAGCCCATCAGACCTGCACAGCGTAAAATCGAATAGCGTTTGCTATTCTTTTCGCAGAAATCTTTAATTAAGTTTTCTACTTGCACCAAAGGACTCGATTCAATTACCTCAGCGTCTTCATTTAGCACTGCATTGCTTTCTGGGTAAACAGAAGTCGAAGAAGTATAAACGATGTGTTGAATTGGGCTATCTTGTAACATCACCAACACTGAGCGGATTTGTGCCACGTGATAATCATCTCCAAACTTTCCTGCTCTAGGCGGAATGGCAATCAGTAGGACATCGGTATCTAAAAAAGCATGAACATCCGTTCCTGTAATGGCAGGAGAAAGCTGTATCTGAAAAGGAGCAATTCCCTCATTTGCTAACAAAGCCATTTTCTCTTCTCTACTCACCGAACCCTGCACGGTATATCCTTGCTTAACAAGGCTTTTTGCCAGCGGAAAACCTAACCAACCACAACCCAGAATACTTATTTTCATATTTCTATAAATAAAATGCTTTTCTAACAATATGCTCTTCTACCGCTTCTGGTACCATGTAACGAATCGACTGCCCATTTTTAAGGCATTCACGAATGAAGGTTGCCGAAATATCTAAGGATGGAGCATTGACCAGTTTTACATTCGGATGATTGATGAGTTCACTTGGTTCTGAATTAGGTCTTGGATAAATATATAATCCAAAATATTCCAGAATTTTATCGTAGTTCTTCCAGTTGTGAAATTGTCCTAGATTGTCCCCGCCAATAATTAAATGGAAAGAATGCTGTGGATATTTTTCTTGTAAACGAATTAAGGTATCAATTGTGTACGAAGGTTTAGGCATCGAAAACTCAATATTGGTTGCTCTAAATTTAGGGTTATCCAAGATTGCTTTTTCGACCATATCCATACGGTCAAATTCGTGTAATAACGATTTGTTTTTTTTGAATGGATTCTGGGGAGAAACCACGAACCACACCTGATCTAAATCGGTGGTAGTGGCCATAACATTAGCGACAATCAAGTGTCCAACATGAATGGGATTGAACGACCCAAAGAATAAACCTATTTTCATGAACCTTAAACAAACGGCTAATTTTTCAGCCTAATTTTTGAACTATCCAATTAACTCCTCAAACCATTCTTGTGCTGTTTGAACCGCTACTTCTAGTTGGTCATTAACCAAAACTCGATCAAATTGCTCTTGAAATGACATTTCGTATTCCATTTTAGCAATACGTTTCATAATCGACTCTTCCGAATCCGTGCCACGGTCACGTAAGCGTCTTTCCACTTCTTCTAAACTTGGCACTTTCACGAAGATAGCAAGGGCTTTATCGCCGTAATATTTTTTTAGGCTAATCCCTCCTTTTACGTCCACATCAAAAATCACGTGCTTACCCGAAGCCCACAGGCGTTCGATTTCAGACTTTAATGTTCCGTAGTAGGTATCCGTATAGACTTCCTCCCATTCAGCAAAAGCATCGTCTTCTATTTTTGCTCTAAATTCATCAGGACTCAAGAAATAGTAATCTTTACCATGCACTTCTTCCCCCCGTTTTGCACGGGTAGCAGCAGAAATAGAAAAGCCCAAATTGGCATTATTTTCTAGTAATTGACGCACGATGGTCGTTTTGCCCGAACCAGACGGGGCAGAAAAGATGAGTAGCTTTCCGTTTTCCAAAAGATATTAACGAGTTTAAGTTGAATGGGGTTGTTGAGTAAAAAGTTGAAAGTTTATGAGCGACCATCAGTCGGCTTAAAGCTAAAAGCATATATTATTTTAAACCAAATGCCTTAACCCTTAATCTCTACACTTTTATACACCTCCACAAAATGACTACAAATATAAAAGGTTATTCAGTTTCAAAGTGTTTGGTAAACATCTTAAAACTGAATAACCTCAAAAACGACGGTAAATCGTTACTATAAACCTGAAATTTTCTTCTTAATACAATCAATAATACTAGAAGGTACGCATTTTTTTTCCAAGCGTAACTGAAGTGCATCTTTAATACACTTTTCCAATTCATACCCTTTCTCGCAGGGTAAGCATTTTTCCATATTATTTTTAAATTGAGCTATCTGCTCTTCAGATGCCTGTCCATCTACAATGAGTTGCACCAATTTCATGCACTCACTTTTATGTTCGCAATCTGTCTTTTTTTGAACCTTTTCAGCCTCGGAAACCATGTTTCTATAGGATTAAACAATTAAATTGGTACTCAATGGGTTATTAAAATGATGCTATTGTACACAAACACAATGTGTTAGTTCATCATATATAATGGGCTAACAGCATGTATAAAAAAAAAATTCCCATCTTTAGAAAATAAAATGAGAATCTGATGATTATCAAGAATTATTCTGTCAAAGTGTCAGAATTCACGTCATACCCTAACGATTTGGCATAGTATTTCAGTTTTTCCTTCAGGAGCATTCTAGCACGGTGTAAGCGAGAGCGAACCGTACCAATCGGAATATCTAAAATTTTGGCCATTTCTTCATACGTAAATCCTTCTACGTCACAAAGAATAATGACGGTTCTAAAATCAACAGGAAGGGCATTAAGGGCATTGGCAATTTCATCACCAATTAAATCCTGAACAGATTCGGCACGTAAATCAACTGTCTGAGCAGTTTCTGCTTCTTCTTCTGAATTATACGTTGTCTCTACGTCTTGATAATCAACCTTTGATGGTTCTTTCGACTTTTTTCTAAAATCGTTAATGAAACTATTTTTTAGAATTCTAAACAACCAGGCCTTGGCGTTTGTTCCTTCTTCAAAAGAGTTTATAAATCTAAATGCTTTGAGATAGGTATCCTGTACAAGGTCATTGGCATCGTCTTCATCGTTTGTCAGGCGAAAGGCGAAATTGTACATCGAATCTATATGTGGCATAAACTCCTTCGTGAAAACTCGATGTTTTTCGGTTTCCGAATAGGTTTGAAGGGTCTGTATTTCTTCTGGCTCTGACATAAACGTTGATGAGTATCTCTAGTAAAAATAAAGCATTATCATTTAATCTTAAATAACACCATGAATTCATGACCTTTGTCAAGATTCAGATTGTCAATAATCAAACTTTATACATACAAAGAATCTGCCAAGATTCTTATTTACTAATTTAATGACAAAACGACAGCAAAGCATCAACTACCAACGAATTACTTATTCCTTCCTAAAAAGTTGAATAATAATCAATACTAACGTCGTGAATATAGTACTAGCCACTGTCTTCAATAATACAAATCCAAGTAAGCTCATGGAAGATGCTTCCAGAAAGAAAAGTACAAAATGATGAATCGCTACCAAGAGAACGCAGTAGGGTATAAACCAAGCAAAACCCATTGATTTAAGAGATAAGGTATCACGCTCATCGTATCCTCGTTGAGGCATCAATAACGTAATAACGGATGGTCTTAAATAAGCAATGAGTGTCATGGCGGCAGCATTGGCTCCGATGGTATTGTAAAACATATCCACAATTAGCCCAGCCACAAAGCCAAGTATGATTAATCGAGTACGAGAGGTGTCGAAGGGTAATAGTAAAATCGCACCTACATAAGCAAAACAAAAAGCATAATCGAATAAGACCAATTGTCTTACAAAAAAGATTTGCAAAACAAGGTAAAATATAAACGCTAAAATTTGTGGTATAAGATTATTGGGAGTCATCGAATTCTACTTTTTTGCTTGATTTTCTTTTTCAATCGATACAGATTCTTCTAACGCTCGCTGTTCTTTTTCTAACTTATTATTGATAACATAAACATACGAAAGCGTATTGAAATTGGTAGCCAACTGCAATTTAATATGGTGGAATGTTTGGTCTGGCTTAACACCCAGATACGTAACATAGCCAATTGTAATATTAGGGGGAAACACGTAGTTATAATCTGAGGTTACAATCGTATCCTTCTTTTGTACGGACTTATAACGAGAAACATCGGTCATCTCGACTACTTCCGAATTTGTTCCATCCCACTTAATCGACCCGATTTCATTGTTTCGTTTAATTTTTGCGGAAACCGTATATTCAGAGTGCAAAATTGAAATAATTCGAGAGAAATGTGGCGAACACGATTTGATTTTACCCACTACCCCTGTTGAGGAAATCACCCCCATGCCAGGAGCAAGACCATCCGCAGAACCTTTATCAATGGTAATGTAATTATTAAACTGCGTGGTAGTCAAGTTAATAACTTTTGCTACAACAGGATTAAAACGAGCAGCAACAGCAGAATCTGCCTTATAATTTATACTAGCAGATTGTAATTTTTCAGATTGTAACCGAGCTAGTTTAGCAATCAGCCCTTTGTTTTCAGAAGCTAACTCCGCATTCGTTTCATCTAATCTTCGATAAGCCTTAATACTATTTGATAGGCCAATAATACGTGCCACGTAAGTATTGGTTGTATTAAAGAAAATAGCATTTGGGTAATTATTCACTGAATAAAAAAACCATAAGCTCAAAATCTCTAACAATACAAAAACGATGAACGCTCTTTTCTTCGAAATGAATTCAATTAATTGATACATTGCGTTTCTTAACAGTTTAAAACGTCATTAGGTTACCATCTACACTAAAATCCATTACTGAACATTAACATAAATGATAACCTAATATCACAAAATACTTTATCAACAAGCAAGTAATGAACTTTGCTTAAACTACGAAATAAGAATTGGCTTATAATGCTCTAAATTTCTTAATACCTCTCCAGTACCACGAACAACCGCACGAAGTGGATCATCTGCAATGTGAATAGGTAATTTTGTTTTATTAGCCAAACGCTTATCTAAACCGTGTAACAAAGCACCACCACCTGTCAAGTGAATACCATTGTGGTAAATATCGGCTGATAATTCTGGAGGAGAAACCTCAAGAGCTTTCATCACAGCTTCTTCAATTTTAGAAATTGATTTATCCAATGAGTAAGCAATTTCAGAATACGTTACTTTAATTTCTTTTGGAATACCCGTCATCAAGTCACGTCCACGAATTTCATAATCAGCAGGAGGATTATCCAACTCAGGAAGAGCCGAACCTACTTCGATTTTGATTAATTCAGCCGAACGCTCACCGATTAACAAGTTATGCTCACGACGCATATAATCAACAATATCACGAGTGAATACATCCCCTGCAATACGTACCGATGCCTCACAGACAATACCTGAAAGAGCAATTACTGCAATTTCCGTTGTACCACCACCGATATCCACAATCATTGAACCGTTAGGTTGCTCAATGTCAATACCAATACCGATAGCTGCTGCGATAGGCTCGTGAACCATATAGACTTCCTTCGCTCCTGCATGCTCACATGAATCCTTAACGGCACGTTTTTCAACCTCTGTAATACCCGATGGAATACAAACAACCATACGATGAGAAGGTGTAAAAAAGCGACTGCCCGTGTCAATCATTTTAATCATTCCACGAATCATCAACTCTGCTGCTGTAAAGTCGGCAATTACACCGTCTTTCAAAGGACGAATCGTTTTTATATTTTCATTGGTTTTTTCGTGCATTTGCATCGCCTTATTACCAATGGCAAGTACCTTATTTGTCGCTTTATCAAGGGCAATAATTGACGGTTCGTCAACTACGATTTTGTCCTTATGAATGATGAGGGTATTAGCTGTACCCAAATCTATTGCAATGTCTGAAGTTAGGAAACTAAATAATCCCATCTGATTAGTTCTTATTTTCTTGTTTTTAAAAGTCTTTCTTAGATTTTATGCAAGTTACCTAAAAGTTCACAGTATCACAAACTGTTACTTCAGGTCTTTTTTCTTGTAAAAGTACAAAAATATGCAGAAACAGCTAGTAATTGTGGCTAAAATGCAAATAAATGCCTAAAAACCCCTTGAATCGGTAATTTGATTCACAAATTGATAATGTTAAAACAGCACTTAGGAACAAACGAATCATCATAGCCCATCCCCCATTACAAATGCGTTATGTATCATTTTGAGACAAGTGTACAGAACTTCTATAAAATATTCAAATAAGTCTATCTATATACGAAGAGTCTCTTCATGGCATTTCTTAGTATATTACAATACCATATAAAACATAATTTATGTTAAATTAACAAAAAAGCTAAATTCTTTTTTGTATTTTATTTTGGAATTTTAATGCGATTTATTAGTTTTGTCCAAAATATATCACATATTATTTCCAATTTATTGAAAATAGAGTACAACGATGGAAGATTATAACAAAATTATAGAGTCTCTTGGTGTCAAGTTCATCAAAGCTCGCAACATTAGAATATTACAACCAATCAGAATCAAGAATTTCTATGATGTAGAAAATACGCTCTTGATTTTGTACAAAGGTGAAGTTTCCTTTGGCGAAGAGGCAACTCATGCCGAAGAAGGTGATATGCTTTTTATCCCTGGCGGTAAAATGCTATCGTTAACATACGGTTCATCTGAAAAACCGAAAGCAGTCACTAACGAAGAGTTTATGACACATCGTGAACTTTATTTTGAGCCGAACATGGATTCGTCTAAAATAGGTACACACGATAACTCTTTTGGTTTGGTAGCTTTTGAAGCGAAGGTTTTCGACTCGGTAAACTTCTTTACTTCCCTAGATATCCCTCCTTTCTTAATCAAACGTGACGATAAGTTAGCACACATGCTAAACGAAATCTTACGTGAAGATATGAGCGAAGTATTGGGTAAAGGACGTGTTATCAAAATCAAAACGGAAGAAATCGTTATCGAAATCATTCGTTATATCATCAAAAATCGTTTGTTCGTTGAACAATTAGCAACGAACAGTACGTACTTCAAAGATCCACGTTTAATTGACATTTTTGCTTATATCAAAGACAATATCGGTGGCGATTTATCTAACAAAGTATTGGCAAACGTAGCCAATGTTTCGGAAGATTACGTAGGACAATATTTCAAGATGTTGACGGGTATTAATCCACAAGATTACATCGAATACCAACGAATGGAAGCAGCCGTAGGTTTATTGCGTACTTCTAAAAAATCAATCCGTGCGATTGGTGCAGAAGTGGGTTATAAAGACACTGCCTATTTCTGTCGTCGTTTCAAAATGATGTTTGGTATTCCAGCAGGAAAAATGCGTCGTCGTGAATCGTTAATGAACTTATAAGCATTGAGCATATAGACAAAAAAGAGAGGCTTCTGTCATGGAAGTCTCTCTTTTTTCCCCCTACTCCTCAATCGTCAACGCCATGAGTCCAATTATTACATCGTTACAAAGAGCGATTAATTGAATCGACTTTATCGGTTTGTTGGGTATATCCAAGGCATAAACATTGGCGGCTCCTCCTTCTATCGCTCTGTTCGAGTACCCTTTAATGGTTGAATATGTTGTTTCTTCTCGAGTAAACTTCCCAGATTTTAGTAATAAACGGGTTGGTCGTTTTTGTCGGTCGTAATAAAATGCTTTTCCGTCATAAAAGTAATCTTGTTCAATCGGCCACCACGTGTCTGGGTTTTGCAAAGACAAGGTTTTATTTGTTCCGTCTTCAAACGTCACGAGCAGTTTACCATTTTCCATACGACTTTGCATGGGGTTTGTTGTTCCTGCCAACATAATATGCAAGCGTCGTCCCTGCTGTTGTACAGGCTTTATCGTCAAGGTATCCGAAAAGTTATCCCACTTACTCACAAATGCAATGTTATTTTTGTTGGTATCTGCTGGCGTAGCGTAAGGGATTTGTTGATAGTGAATGATACCTTTCCCCTCCTCCGCTTGTTTACGCACTCCACGGTCATCAATAACGGCATTGGTCAAAGGATAACACCAGTTTCCGATGCCTTGATAAGGCAATTGTAAAGTGGGTGCTGTTGGTCGTGGACTTAGGTACTGATTCTTGAAAATACGAGTCACCTTATCGTTAAAGACTGTCGATAAATCAATGCTTGTAAATTTATTCGATAATGGAATGTTGACATCATTCTTAACCACTAGGTTTTCGCCCCCCTTATTTTCGTTCGACAGTGGCGTATTCAATGACGTTCCAAAAACTACTTGAATATCAAATATCGTTGCCTCTTTTGTACGAAAGGTTAAGAGTGATTCACCAGAAAACGTCTTTTCTATGGTGTATTTGACAGGTTTTCCGTTCACTACTACTTCTTTGGCATTCTTGTATTTAGAAGGGATTTGCACGAGCAATTGATTGGCATGTTGCCAATAGGTTTCAATTCGATAATGATAGGTTTGTTTGTTTCGTTTAAAATCAAATTTAATATCTTTCGACTTAAAATTGGCGTAATTCCATGTTTCAGGGAAACCCGTTTTTATCTTGATTTGGTGCGATAACAATTTGGGTTGAATTCCGAAAAGTCCTTCCACCAACGAACGCCCCGCCATTCCGATTCCGTCGGCAAAATCTCGATAAAGTTCTCCCCTCACCGCATCAAAACTTGCCAATTGCTCAAATCCCCCTGGGGAAGCAGAGGTATAAAGACTTTCGACCAAGGTATTTCGCCATAATTGATACGCCATCGTACGATTACCCGCTTGCCAACAAGCCAAAGCCGTATGCAGGTTTTCGCCCAGCGTAACGTTATTGATACTCCATGTATAAGGCTGCCAATTGGTTGTGCTGAACAAATAAAAATCCTCCTTTAATTCGGGGATTCGGAAGGGTATTTTAGGAATTTGCTTATCCACGTATTGCGTCATGCTATACTGTTGTGCCTCAGATGCTGCCTCCGAATCAATGGCGTGGTAAACCGTCCAAAGCCCTGCTGAAGGATGTGTTAACTTCAAACCCAAAGCATCCTTATATTCGGCAAAAGAACCAGTTTCGGGTAGCCATAGCTGTTTTTGTAAAGCAGCATAAATTTTATCCGCTTCTTGTTGGTAGGGCTTATCGTCCTTTCCAAGCAATTTTGCCAAATAAGCCGCCGTCCGAAACGCCTTGTAATTATAAGCCGTCGAATGGGTCACAGCACCTCCGCTATATTGCAGAGCATCACTTGCCCAAATGCAACAGTACGCATCAAAAAGTCCGTCGTTATCGGGGTCAAAATTATGTTTTTCCCAAGCCAAATGCTTTTCCAAAACCGTCCACATTTCACGAACATAAGCCGTATCGCCTGTCCAGTTGAAATGATTGAGCAATTGGTCGATGTACACGAGGTTCATATCATAATGATGCGGTTTAATTTCTCCATTTGGATTCCGACAAATATAACCTTCGGTAAAAATTCCCGAACCAATTTTTTCAAGCTCTCTTGCCCCGTGCATTGCTGAATCTGGAACAGCATTCGTTAAAGGGAAATTACTACCAACCTGCGATTTTCCGTAGGCCGAAAAATGTGTTTTAGCACGGTCGTGTTGCCCCAGCACGTCCGCAATATAAGGTCCACGCCAAGCAGGCAAACGCATCCGCCAAGCAACCGCCCCGTGCATGTAGGTAGGACTATCCCAAATGGCATCAGCGGCTAAACTCAAGGCTTGCCCCAATGGATTCAATAAACTATCAGGTGTATTAATTTCGATGGTACTCGCTATCTGTTTTCTTAACCGTTCATTCTCTTTAAAGATATTGGGTAAATCAGAGTAGGAAAGTGCAGATTCTCCTCGTTGAATCCACAGGTATTGAGTCTCTTTTTCCAAAGGGGCAATCGTCAACAAACATGGAGAAAGTACCTTATCGTTTGTGGCATTCAATGCTGTCAAAGGAGTTTGTTGCATCCTTGCATCAGACAATTTCAATGAATGAGTTGTGGAAAAAATACCCGTTACAAGTTGTGTGCTGTCTTTAGGATGATAACTCAGGGAAAACTGATTAACCTTTAACTGAAAACGATTATTGGTACAGTTTTCAGGTTTTAAGTAAAAACTACTTTCTGGGTCTGCTCCAATATCACCATCTCGACTAAATTTTTTCCCAGTTACTCCTCCATAACTCACAACCAATTGAACCTCCTCAGGCAGTTTCCCTTCGCAATGATAGTCCAATATAAGAGCCTCATGCGTATAAGCAGCCGCTACGTTCAAAAATAAGGTCGCTCCGCCCAATAACTCATCCTGAATTTGATACGTCATTTTCCCGTCTTGATAAACGGTTCGTATTTGTTTAGCCTCCGAAAGCCATTTACTTTGCTGCTTATGAATGAGACCAAGTTTTAGGTTTCCGCCCATCCCAGGTAAGTAGAGAGCAAATTCTGGAAAATCCCCTGCTTCTACCCGAAAGGCTGTATTGCCCCCGTACAAAGCCCTATTAAATTTCCGTTTTATGGATACACATTGAAATCCCGTTTTCTGAAAAGGGCGATAATGTAAGGGTTTAGAAGGAATTTGTGCCAATGCACTATAACTAACTCCTAAAACAAGTATGACTATTTTTCGAAAAGTATGATACATCTGATGTATGTTTGGAAGATAAGCACGCTTACAACTAAGGGGTATTTAATTACTAAAATGCTAAAAAAGTTTTTTGTACTCAAAAACCTTTTTAGCAAGTCCCAAAAATCTATTTATTACATTTGTGAAGACATCGTAACCCCCTTCTAATACTAACATAAGCCATGAATAAAATAGTAGCATTTCGTTCCCATTTATTCAGCAAGATTTGTTTCATACTCTTGTTCTTTCTTGCAAACATTCATTGTAGCTATAGTCAACGCTTCTATTCAGTTGTTTTTAGCGATTTGCCGCAAGACGCTCAATTATTCCCTAGAAATGCTCAGAATATGGGTACGATTCCTATTTCGGGTATTGTAGAACTAGCAGGCTGGTCTTATATGTCGGTAGTTATCAAAAGAGAAGGTGTTTCTTATGGCTATGCGAAATCAGTACTTGACTACACTAAAAATAGTGCCGTTGGAACATTCAATGTAGCCAATGCGAAAATTAAAGCTGAAGCAGCCGAATATTCTTGTGCGATTTATGCCTGTAAAGGGCAAGATTCTGTATTAATTGTCACAAAAGAACATTTAGTAGCTGGAGATTTTTATGTCATCAATGGTCAATCCAATGCTTATGCTTTTAACCTTGGAAATCCTGTGTATAGTTACGATAATAAATATATTCGAACATTCGGACAAAATTCTGGAAGTGAAAAAGATACCCTTTGGACAAATCCGAGTCCAGTAGTGGGTGCTTGGGGTTTAGCTTTACAAAAACTAGTAATTGAAAATAAAGGAATCCCAACTTGCCTTATTAATGGAGCAATTCCTGGGACCAATATAAACAAGCATTTTAGAGATGCACAAAATCCCGCTAACCTCGGAACAATTTATGGTAATTTGCTTTATCGAATCAAAAAAGCGAAGGCTATAAATAACATCAAATGCTTTCTATGGGTGCAGGGAGAAGACGATATTATTGAAAACTCAACCACTTATCCACAAGATTTCACTAAACTTTATGAGGCATGGCGAACGGACTATCCTAAGGTTGAACAGTTTATTGTTTTTCAAAGTAATGTGTTATTTCTACCCTCTACAACAGGCCCTGCAATCCGTAATTTCCAACGCCTAACTCCTAGTCTATTTCCTAAAATAGAAGTTTTTGCGATGAATGGGCTGGAAACATTTGATGGGATTCATCATAGCAATGCAGCGTACTATCAGATTGCTCAAAAAATCTACCGTCTATTAGGAACGAAATTTTATGGGGATTCAGATAACCCCAACTTTCATTCACCAAGTATCAAAAAAAGTTATTTTACGTCTTCTAAACACGATGCTGTAACGCTTGAATTTGAGTCTGGACAAGAAATGATTCCTGTTGCAGATACGTTAGTGAGAAGTCAAATCAGTACGGACTATGTAACGCTAAGTCTAAAAAAATACTTTTATTTTGACAATGATGAAAGTAAAACAGCTTCTATTAGTAACATCAGCTATCAAGGAAACAAGGTAACGCTATCTTTTAGTCAGCCAATCACTTATAGCAAAATTGGTTATTTGCCATTTCGCTATTATACCTTCGAAATATCCAAATTTGTTGGTCCTTGCCTCAAGAATAAAAACTACATGAATGCCTGTGGTTTTCATGATGTAAGTATCGACAACGAATCCATCAATTCCACGTTGAGTAGTCCGATTGTGTCTTCTGCATCGGCAAGCTACTACCATACTATCAATCTAAGTTGGAATAAAGTCGCACTTGCAACCCAATATGTTATTGAACGCAAAAACGATAATCAAAGCTTTTCGGTTGTAGCTACGCTTGACTCTTCCCGTTTATCATGGTCAAATACTGGTTTAGTGGCAGGAACGAGTTATTCTTATCGTATTAAAGCCGTTAACAACACTACTTCTTCAGACTACACGTTGGTAACAGTAAGTACGCCTGCTCTATTGAGTACTCCTGAACTTACGGGTAGCCTAACGGGATTAAATCAAGTAACTGTAACTTGGAAATCCATCTCGAATGCTACTACTTACCGACTCGAACGAAAAGTTGGAACAGGAGAGTTTAGCCTGATTCAAAATTATACGAATGCAACAAGTACTTACCTTGATAAAAACATTAATTACGGCACAACGTACACGTATCGTCTTACTGCCTACTCTACCCTCAGTGAATCGCTTCCTGCTAATGCAACAATAAGCAGTCCAAAACAGTTGGAAAAACCTAGTCTTAGCGGGTCGATTATCAATAAAAATACCTTGAGTATTACTTGGAAAAAGGTTACTGGTGGTCAAACATACGTTTTAGAACGTAAAACAGTGAAGATAGGATACACGGTAATTTCTCAGACCGATTCAACTCGCCTATCCCTGACTGATGATAAATTGGTTGAAAATACAAACTATACGTACCGCTTAAAAGTTTATGGAAAAAACACGGAATCTGTCTATGATTCTATCAGTATAGTAACTCCTGATTTTTTAGCAACGCCTGTTCTTTCATTAGAAGAAAATGTTGCGAATAGGTCGATAAAAGTAAGCTGGAAAACCATCGCAAATGCCAATAGTTATACCATTGAACGACAAACAGCAGGAGTAGATACAACCTATAATTTAGTAGGGACAAGCAGTTCGCTTGAATTTATAGACACTAAAATTACTGATAATCAAAAATATACCTATCGTGTAAAAGCTACAAGCAGTATTTCTGAATCACTATTTGGGTTGAAGAGCATTACCACGACCAAAATATTGGCAACAGAGAAAGAACAGCCTACTGCCTTTGTAAAAGCGTTTCCGAACCCAACACAAGGGGAACTAACCGTTCAATTTCAAGAAAATAGTACGGGGATATTATCCATTATTGATTTAAAAGGGATGTCTGTTTGGTTGCAACACTTCACCAATCGTTCCGAAATTAATCTTAACTTATCGGGTTTAGGGACAGGAATTTATTTCCTTCAAATCAAGACTAGTAAGGGTAATTTTAGCGAAAAAATAATGCTTTATTAAAACTTTCTAATAGGATTAAACCATTAAGGAGTTAAGTATATTATAGAGTGCGACATAACTTAGTAGAATTTCAATCCGCAAAAAACCTTATAGGTTTCGTTCCAAGAAGTTATGTCGCAGTCTATGAGTGCAATGACTCCACGTTTTTAACCATTAAGAAGTTAAGTGAATTAAACTTTGTAGTTATCTACTTAATCCCCTAATGATTAACACTTTACGGTAACGTAAAAAACACAAAAAAGTCGCTTGAAATTATTTCCAGCGACTTTTTTTATATCCTACTACTCTCAGATTATCTAAACTTCAAGTTCACTACTTCTTTCTCGTTTAAGAATCTCCAAGTACCACGAGGTAAATCTTTCTTGTTTAATCCTGCAAATACAGTACGGTCAAGTTTCATTACTTCATAACCTAACGATTCAAAAATTCTACGAACGATACGGTTACGACCTGAGTGAATTTTAACACCTACCACCATCGCATCTGGAGTTACAATTGCTAACTCATCCGCTTTGATTTCACCATCTTCTAGTTTTAAACCTTTTAAAATTTGGTCGAAATGAACTTCTTCTAATGGTTTATCTAACTCAACTTGATAAAGCTTTTCTACTTGATTAGATGGGTGTGTCAACTTATCCGCTAATTCACCATCGTTAGTCAACAACAATAAACCTGTTGTATTTCTATCAAGGCGACCTACTGGATAAATACGTTCTTGACAAGCATTCGCCACCAAATCCATTACAGTTTTACGTTCGTTCGGATCTTCCGTTGTAGTGATAAAATCTTTTGGTTTGTTTAATAACACATAAACCAATTTTTCACGACTCAATTTACGATTCCCAAACTTAACAATATCACCCAATTTCACTTGATAGCCCATTTCTGTCACTACTGCACCGTTCACTCTGATTTCACCAGCTTTGATTAAATCATCCGCTTCTCTACGAGAACAAATACCTGCATTTGCAATAAAACGGTTCAAACGAACTTCCGTTGGAGCTTTTGCCGCTTTCTCAATTTCACGACGCACTTTCGGATTTACTCCATCTTTCAATTTCTCTAACTGATAGTTGGGAGTCCATTTTTCAGAAGTTTCAATGGGGCTGTGTGCTTTGAACAAGTTAGTTCCACCGAAGTTACCCTTTGCAGAACCTAAGGTTTTACCTGGTGCTTTGGCTCTTCTTTCGGTATCAGTTCTTTCTCCTCTTGGGCTGAAACTTTTTTTTTCAGCGTCAAATCTTGGAGGACGAGCATCACTTCCAGAGCGTTCGCCTCTTGGTTTGAAATCTCCTTTCGCTCCGTC
>JBMLRK010000046.1:16201-19666 GCA_049241065.1 Spirosomataceae bacterium | reverse complement strand
AGCCCTGAAGGGGCGACACACATCAGGATAGGGTGAAGCCCTATCAACATGGCAATGAGGCACGAAGGCAACAAGGTACAAAAGGCAACAAGCACAATAGCCCTGAAGGGGCGACACACATCAGGATAGGGTGAAGCCCTATCAACACGGCAACAAGTGCAATAGCCTTGAGTGTAACGGTCTAAGCTCAATCACTCAATAATTAATTACATTTCATAACAGATAGAACCCTTAAAACAGTGAAAAAAAACTATGTTTTTGTACTCGCACTTTTGCTAACCAGCATGGCGAGTTTTGTGAGTCTTGCCCAGAAAAAAAATGTATCGCTCGATGACATTTGGACAAAAGGAATCTTCCGTCAGGCTCAAGTAGAATCCGTTAATTGGATGAAAGATGGTGCTTTTTACACCGCTTTAGAAAACAACAAAATCATCAAACATCAAGTAGTCGATGGGCAAGCCGTAGCAACCCTATTTGACGATGCCACCGTTGTTGAGCAATTGGGCAAACGCATTGAAATTGATGATTATGTATTGTCGGGAGACGAACAAAAAATCCTAATTAGAGCAGAATCAGAGCCGATTTATCGTCATAGCTCACGTGAAGAAAATTATGTTTATACCATCAAAACCAAGCAGTTAAAGCAACTCTCAACAGGGGGCAAACAACAATACGCTAGTTTCTCGCCCGATGGTTCAAAAATTGCCTTTGTTCGTATGCGTAACATCTTTATCGTTGATTTAGTGACGGGTAAAGAAACGCAAATTACCAACACTGGTAAATGGAACAGCATTATCAATGGAGCTACTGACTGGGTTTATGAAGAAGAATTTGCTTTTGCCAAAGCATTCGACTGGTCGCCAGATGGCAAACGTATTGCTTTTTATACCTTCGACGAAACCAAAGTACCCGAATATAACATGCAAATGTGGGGTAAATTATACCCACAAGATAACCGTTATAAATACCCTAAACCAGGCGAAGCTAATGCAATTGTGTCTATTTCTTGCTACAGTTTAGACGATAAAAAGACAACTAAAGTTGATTTAGGAAAAGAAACGAATATGTACATTCCTCGTATTCGTTGGACACAAGATCCTAAATTATTATCGGTTTTACGATTAAATCGCCTTCAGAATAAAGCCGAAATTCTTCATGCAGATGTAAGCACAGGAAAAGCAAAAGTTATCTTAGTTGAAGAAAGTAAAACGTATGTAGATGTTGAAAATTCAGCGGATGACTTGACGTATTTAGCAGATGGAAAATCGTTTATCCAAAGTTCTGAAAAAGACGGGTTCAAGCATTTGTACCTGTATGATATGAGCGGAAAATTAATCCGTCAGATTACCTCAGGTAACTGGGAAGTTGATGCCTTTTATGGTATCGACGAAAAAACGAAGACCTTGTTCTTTACTTCTACGGAATTATCTTCTACCGAACGCCATGTGTACAGCATCTCTTTAGACGGAAAAAATAAAAAAATCCGTTCAACTGACAAAGGCTCAAACGCTGCAAATTTCAGCAAAGATTTTAACTATTATATCTTATCGAACGATGCGGCAGACAGTCCTTTAAAAGTAACCTTACATAAAACAGCCAATGACCAGTTAATTAAAATTCTGGAAAATAATGCTACGCTACGCAATGTAATGGACGGTTATGCTATTTCGGAGAAAGAATTTATGTCTATCAAAACGGCTGACAATGTGACCTTGAATGCTTGGATGATTAAGCCTGCCAATTTTGACCCTGCGAAAAAGTACCCGATGTTGATGTTTGTCTATGGAGGACCAGGAAATCAGCAAGTAATGAATCATTTCGACGGATATAACTTCTTATGGTATCAACATTTAGCATCAAAAGGCTATATCGTTACTTGTGTGGATAACCGTGGTACGGGTGGTCGTGGAGCTGATTTCAAGAAATCAACCTATTTAAATTTGGGTAAATTAGAAGTTAAAGACCAAATTGAAGCAGCTAAATATTGGGGAACTTTACCGTATGTGGATAAAGCTAGAATCGGGATTCAAGGATGGTCTTATGGTGGTTTTATGGCGGCAAACTGTATTTTCCAAGGAGCTGATGTTTTCAAGGCTGCTATTTCAGTTGCTCCAGTAACGAACTGGCGTTTTTATGACTCGATTTATACTGAACGTTTCTTGAGAACTCCACAAGAAAATGCAACGGGATATGACGAAAATTCGCCTGTTACGCACGCAAAAAATTTAAAAGGTAACTTCCTGCTAATTCATGGTACGGGTGATGATAACGTACATTTCCAAAATGCTATTGCCTTAGAAGATGCCCTTATTAAAGCAAATAAGCAATTCCAGTCGTTCTATTATCCAAACCGTAATCATGGTATTTATGGTGGAAATACTCGCTTACATCTTTATACAATGATGACAAATTTCATTGAGAAAAGTTTATAAAAATAACGGTCATTTACGCTGTTAAAAAGCCCTGTTGAATATTTGCTCGACAGGGCTTTTGTGCTTTAAGACCCCACTACCCCATTTTCTCCCGAATGGTTTCTACATGCTTTTTCACATAGTCTAACAGACTTACAGGACTCTGAATATGAGCGTGTTCTGCAAAGAAAAGATACCAACGAGCGAAGCCTTGCAAAGAGGCAGTCAGGAAGGTTAATTCGTAATAATCATCAAATTCTTCTTGCGAAACAAAACCATGATAGTACTTCTCAGAACCGAGGTATTTAATAATTGGCTTTTCCAGTTGAATTACAATTGTATGTAATTCTCGTTCCACCGAAACTTGAGCAAGGTAGTCTTTCAAAGGAGGATGTGATAGGGAATAGCGTTGACTAACCACCCGAAGATTTGTAATACGGTTTAAGCGAAAATTTCGGTAGTCGTTTCGCAACAAGCAATAAGCAATCATATACCAATGATTATGCTGATAAAAAACGCCTAAGGGTTCTATTTGCCGAGTAGAGGAAGCTTGAGTATTATTGGCAAAATAATCAATCTCTATCACTTGCCGATTAGCCACACTTTGTAATATGCCTTGAAGATGGGTACTTTCATTTGAATTAGTAGATAAATAGGGACTATCCAACACCAAAATATGCTCGTCGAGCTGTTCTAAATAATCTTTTTCAGTACGTTTTAATACCGCCTTAATCTTAAACATTGCCGACTGATAGCTCGTTTTGGTAGCCGTATCGGTTAGTTTTTCCACCAATTTTTCTGCCGTTAAAAAAGCCACCGCTTCCTCTTGGGTGAACATCACAGGAGGCAGTTTATACCCCTCCATCATCGAATAACCCAGCCCTGCTTCGCCCACAATGGGAACGCCAGCCTCCTCCAAAGCACGTACATCACGATAGACCGTTCGTAAACTAATTTCAAAACGGTCGGCAATTTCTTGTGCTTTTACAATGCGTTTAGACTGTAACTGAATTAAGATGGCAGTAAGTCGGTCGATACGATTCATAGTTATCGG
>JBMLRK010000046.1:13412-16101 GCA_049241065.1 Spirosomataceae bacterium | reverse complement strand
TCTAATACCTACCGTTCATTGCTACAACAAACCAAACTGTCTAAAATGATGTCTGAAATGTTTACTGTGAAAAATTATCCAGTCGCCATAATCCAGTTCACCTAAACGAGGATGTTGATAAGTCTGATTAGGATTATCGCTAAAAGTTTTTCTAAAAGCACTTAACTCATCCGCTAACTTCGCCAAAGCAGTAGTTAAATCTGGATACACCAACGCAGGTGGCTCATCTCCCATCAGTTTAGATTTCACCCCCTGAGCCATTTCATTATCCGAATAAATCAAATACGCTTTTGCCTTTGCTGTGGCTTCTAAATCTTCAGGGCCTTTCAACAACATTTTCCCATTCGAAAAACGAAGTGTCATCGCTAAATGCTCAATCATATTCTGAGCGTTCATTTTGCCCCAGAGAGCAGGCGTATCTTGCGTTAATTTTGAGAGAATGCTTTGCAATTCCTCTTCGTTAGTGATAACCATGGGTTTTTAGTTTAACAGGGTGAATGGGTTTTAATCCGTAGAAATTTAAGGAACGGGTTAAAACCCATTCACCCATTTCCTACAACAATGCTGCTCCGAATACCCCAGCACTATCGCCTAATACAGGTTTTAGTATTGGCGTTGAGATTTTGCGGTCGTTAAAAATATATTTACGAATACGTTCGTACCCTTCTGTATAAAGTAAATCAATGTTACCCACTCCTCCGCCAATCACAATTAAATCTGGGTCTAAGACATTGATTAGGGTTGAAATTCCTCTACCATAATTTTCCAACAAACGTTCAATTGTCTGCGTAGCAAAGGCATCTGTGCCAGCCAAATGACGGTCTAAGATTTCCTTTAACTTACGAGGTTCTCCCGAAACGTTAGCGTAATATTTTTCAAGAGCTGGGCCTGCAATCACTTTTTCGGTGCAACCAGCTTTGCCACAATAACAAGCTTCGCCACCTTCTTCCAAGATATTGTGTCCCCATTCGCCTCCGATACCATGATGTCCGCCAATTACTTTTCCATGAACGACTAATCCTCCGCCAACGCCTGTACCCATGATAACTCCAAAGACTAGTTCTGCATCAGGATATACTTTACCAGCACCCATTAGGGCTTCTGCTAAGGCGAAACAGTTGGCATCGTTTGCCATTTTCACCTCAATTCCCAAAGCCTTTTTGAGGTCTTCTTTCATGGGTTTTCCGTTCATACAAACGGTATTGGAGTTTTTCATGGTTTGCGTAGCGGGGTCTAATACTCCTGGCGTAGCAAAACCAAGTGAAGTGGGTTTTTCGCCTAACTCCTCACTCACCATATTGACCAATTTCACAATTTGAGAGATGATGTGTTCATATCCCTTGTCGGCTTCGGTAGGTACACGCAAACGAGCGACAACCGCTAAATCGTTTTCACTGTCTAAAACAGCACACTCAATTTTTGTTCCTCCTAAATCAATTCCCCAATGTTTCATCTTGTTCGATAGCAATACTATATGTTTATTTTCTTTATACTTACTTTTTGTAAGAAACCAACACGAGATAATCATTGTATCCAAACCTGACAGATTTCAAAAATCTGTCAGGTTTCAAAAACCAACAACATTATTACTACCGTCTATTATCGTCATCACTCATCATGCTCAGATAACTCATATAACGACTTTCAGCGATTTCGCCTTCTTGTACGGCATTAATTACGGCACACTGTGGTTCGTTTAAGTGCTTGCAATTATGGTATTTACACTCATTAAACAACGCCCTAATTTCTGGAAAAAAATGTCCAAGCTCTGCTTTTTCAATATCGATTAAACCTAACTCTTTAATACCAGGCGTATCAATAATATAGCAATTTTCATCAATTTCAAACATTGTCGAAAAGGTCGTAGTGTGTACTCCTTTATTGGCAAATGAAGAAATTTCCATTGTTTTTAAGTCTAAATCGGGTGCAATTTTATTGACTAAAGTTGACTTCCCTACCCCTGAATGTCCTGACAATAATGAAATTTTATTCTTTAACAATTCATTAAAGGCTTCAATTCCGATATTATCGACTACCGAAGTAAATACACAAGGGTAGCCAATTTCTTCATACATAGCCGCTAAATCAGCCAATTCGTCCTTTTCATCTTCCGACAATAAGTCAATCTTATTGAACACAATCGTAGTCGGAATACGGAACGATTCGGCAGAAACCAAGAAACGGTCAATAAACCCTAACGATGTTTTGGGATAATTCAAGGTTGCCAACAAAATCGCTTGGTCAAGATTTGCCGCCAAAATATGTCCGTGAGCCGTTTTATGTACCGACTTACGAATGATATAATTTTCTCGTTGTTGAATATGAAAGATGATTCCCGTGTTTTCGAGAACATCTTCTACCATAAACTCCACGATGTCACCAACCGCCAAAGGGTTCGATGTTTTTAATCCTTTTATTTTAAACTTTCCCTTCAAACGGCATTTCCAAATATGCTTATCCTCATCCTGTACTTCGTACCATGAGCCCGTCGAACGCATTACTAATCCTTTATGATTCATATTTTTAAAAGCCCCCTAACCCCCAGAGGGGGAATTGGACGACGATAAAGCCCCCTAACCCCCAGAGGGGGAATGGGACGATGATTTTTTTAATTTTACATCACTTATAATCTATTTTTTTTCAAAAAGTCAATTACTTTGGCTGTTCCACCTAAGTTTGCTGCCACGTA
>JBMLRK010000046.1:2858-13312 GCA_049241065.1 Spirosomataceae bacterium | reverse complement strand
TTTTTTTCAAAAAGTCAATTACTTTGGCTGTTCCACCTAAGTTTGCTGCCACGTAGTTTTTGATGATGGTTGCCTTTTCTAGTCTTTTATTTTCATTAAAATAAAGGGCTTCAAAAGCCTTCTGAAAGGTTGCCGTTTGGTCGATAGGCATCGCTCCACCAATTTCAATTAGGTCGTTTGCTTCTTGAAAACGTTTGTAGGCTTTATCTCCAAAAAAGATAGGTAACCCAAAAGTAGCCGCCTCCAGAGTATTGTGTAAACCTTTTTTATAAGCCCCTCCTATCCACGCAAATTCGGCATATTGATAGAGCGACGATAGCATTCCAATATTATCTATTACTAAAACCTCCGCCTGTACCAACTCTTCACTAACTAATTGATTTGTAGCAATTTCAGAAAAGCGAATACTCTTTTTATTCAATTGCTTTCTCCAAGACTCAATTTCTTCCGAATGAATTTCGTGCGGTGCAATGATAACTTTCAAAGGCTCTTTAAAGTTATTCAAAAAAGGCATAAATACCTGAAAATCTTCTTGCCAACAAGAACCAACAATCAGAAGTTTCTGTCCATTTTTAAACTGTTCTACAACCGAAATTTGCTTTTTGGCATCAGCAATCTGCTTCACACGGTCAAAACGAGTATCCCCTCCAATACTAATTTGTGGAATACCTATCGACTTCAACAAATCGAAAGACACCTGATTTTGCACGAAAATATGCGAGAAATTATGCAAAATAGCTCGGTAAAAACCACCATAAGATTTAAAGAATACCTGATTAGGTCTGAAAATTGCCGAAAAAGAAATTACTGGAATTTGTTTTTCTTTTAAAATACGCAGGTAATTATACCAAAATTCGTACTTCACAAAGAACGCAACCGATGGCTGAATAGTCTCAATAAAATCACGAGCTTTTGCTTCCGTATCAAGAGGTAAATAAGCGATTACATCTGCCCCTTCATAGTTCTTCCGCACCTCATAGCCCGAAGGAGAAAAGAAAGTCAGCACAATGCGATAATGCGGAAAATTAGCCCGAAAAGCCTCAATAACAGGTCTTCCTTGCTCAAACTCGCCCAAACTGGCACAGTGAAACCACGCAGTTTGTACATCCGTGAGACGTTCCAAACGCTGATGCTTTCGTCCGTCAATCCACTGCTTTGCCTTTGTGTTAAAAGGACTTACGAGCGTGATGAGGACTTGATATAAATAGATGGATAGTTGATAAAATAGTCTTGCCAAGCGTAAATTTGATTAAATTTTGAATCAAATTTAAGGCTATTTCGTTACTGTTTAAAAGAAAATATTTAAACACTGAAAAAATGAACTGGCATCAATTAACGGACATAGCCCAATTAGAAAGTATTAAAGAAGAATCTTTCACACAACCTGTCTTATTGTTCAAACACAGTACCCGTTGTTCTATCTCTTCAACGGCCTTGAATCGCCTAGAAAGAAACTGGAATCAAGAAGCAGTAGGAACGCTAAAGCCTTACTACTTAGATTTAATTCAATTCCGTCCGATTTCAAGTGCAATCGAATCAGAATTTAAGGTAGAACACCAATCGCCGCAAGTATTGGTTATCAAAGATGGTGAGTGTATCTACAACGAATCGCACATGGGTATTTCGTTCAACGAACTGACAGAAACAGTTTAATTGTAATGATTAATGCGTAAATAGTAATGTTGAATTATGAATTTTAAATTTTGGATTTAACAGATTCGCTATTAGTCCTTTACAATA
This sequence comes from Spirosomataceae bacterium, assembly GCA_049241065.1. Classification (GTDB taxonomy): domain Bacteria; phylum Bacteroidota; class Bacteroidia; order Cytophagales; family Spirosomataceae; genus JALRIJ01. The sequence continues at coordinate 11,572 of JBMLRK010000046.1, read as the reverse complement.
AACTTTAGGCAAGCACATGATTCATCATTACTCATTAACCATTACGCATTAAAAGTGCACGAACACCAAATAATCTTTGGGCTTCAATTTTTATAAGGTTATTCTTGTGTAGTTCCTCTACAGAGTGATTCGTAATGATGAATGGTTTGTAAGCTTTGATTAATCATTCATCATTACGCATTACTCATTAAAAAATTACTCATTCTTAAACAAATTCAATATTCACAACTTGTTCTACCTCTGGGTGTAGGCTTAGTGATACAGGACATTTGTGAGCAGTACGTTCAAATTTTGCTCGCTGTACTTCGTCTAAAGCTACGCTTGATTTGATGACTAAATTGATTTCTAAACGAGCAATACGTCTCGGAGGAGTTGCCGACATAATTTTGGTTACTTCCACCGTAGAGCCAGTCAATTCGATTTGGTCACGGTCGGCAACAATCGCCATTGTCGTAAGCATACACGTTCCCGTAGCAGTTGCCACTAAATCGGTAGGTGAAAAAGCCTCTCCTCTGCCCATATTGTCGGATGGGGCATCCGTAATTAATTCACTTCCAGACTGTACATGCACTGATTCCGTGCGAAGTTGACCCAAATAGGTTGTTTTTACTGTTGCCATAAAGGATGTTTGTTTGTTCTTATTCAAAAGTACAAAAAAACAACAAAGTTCATACACGCCCTCCGACTAAAACAGGCCAGAGCCTGTGAATCTATTTGTTCAGACCTATTTAAAACAGTCTTTTTCAGAAAAGAAATAAAAGGATTGCTTAAAAATTCGCTCGCTTCTTGTAACTTACCAATCTAAATTTTATTGCAACAACCTTTAAGGGCAGGCAATCTCAACGCCTAAAAAACGTTCCTAATTAGACATCGGCACAAGATTCAATCAAATGAAAAAAAATAATTACTTCCCTTTATGGCTATTGGTATTCCTCTTTTCTGGAAACATACTTGTAGCACAACGAAAAAATACGCCATCCGTCTCTACAGGTAAGCAAACCACCACTGGAGGCAAGCAGGCAAGTGCCAGACAAAGCACAAAAAAAGAAGTTGTTGACGAAGAGCATTATCATTCCATTTTATCATTTGGACTAACAACCAACACCAATTCTGGTTTACTAGGTGGACTTGCCGCACGCAAAGAAATCATCATCAATCCAGATGCCTTACATCCACAATTTCATTACATCGGCTTGGAACTCGTGAATGTAAATGCGTACCACGAAAATTCCATTTCACCCAATGGGAGTAGTTTTGTGTATGACAAAAAGAACTATTTATTAGCCCTTCGTCCGCAGTATGGACGTGAGTTTAATTTATTCAAAAAATCATCGGATGGAGGTGTAAACATCAACGGGATTCTAGCCGCTGGCCCAAGCATTGGTATTTTGAAGCCCTACTATATCGAATACGCCTTGAGTAGCAGAAGCACATCTTCTGTTGCGTACGACCCCAGCATCCACGACAAAGGCCGCATCATAGGTACAGGTAGTTTTTTTAGTGGATTTGGGCAATCAAAATTTGTTCCTGGCGCACATGTAAAAGCAGGCTTAAACTTTGAACTAGATTCTTACCGCAAAGGGAATATTAGCGTAGAAGTAGGTTTCTTGGCAGACATCTATTCAAAACCTGTGGAGATATTCGCCTTTGGAGATAACCAACAAACCTTTACTTCGGGGTATCTTACCATCTTTTTCGGTGGAAAAAAATAAGGATTTACAAACCAATTCCAACTATTTGCTGTTTTTACTTCATTAGGCATTAACTTTGCCGAAATAGTACGTTCAATAAGCATTTACGGATATAGCAATGATAGAATTACCAGTAACGACCCCTACAAGAAATAACAAAAAACCAGACTGGTTACGAGTGAAATTACCCATTGGGCAAGACTATGCCCGTGTGCGTAAAATCGTTGACGAATATAAATTACACACCATTTGCCAGTCGGGTAATTGTCCGAATATGGGCGAATGTTGGGGAGCTGGTACGGCTACATTTATGATTTTGGGGAATGTCTGTACTCGTTCATGTACCTTCTGTGCAGTTGCAACGGGTCGCCCGAACGAATATGACGAAGATGAACCGAAACGTGTAGCGGAAGCAATTCAATTGATGGGTGTAAAACACGCCGTGATTACTTCGGTAAACCGTGATGAATTGAAAGACCGTGGTGCTGAAATTTGGTACCAAACGGTGGTAAAGGTAAAAGAATTATCGCCTTCCACCACAATTGAAACCTTGATTCCAGATACCAAAGGAAATTGGGACGCTTTAATCCGTATGATTGAAGGCGGACAAGAAGTGGTTTCGCACAATATGGAAACGGTTGAACGTCTTTACCGCAGTGTACGTCCACAAGCACGTTATGCTCGTAGTTTAGAACAAATCAAACGTACCAAAGAATTTGGAAAACGTACCAAAACAGGTATCATGCTTGGACTTGGCGAAACACAAGAAGAAGTATTCAAAGCGATGGATGATTTAGCCGTAAACGGACTAGATGTATTGACGCTCGGACAATATTTACAACCAACCAAAATGCACCACGAAGTAATCGAATGGATTCATCCAGATACCTTTGCGATGTATAAAGAAGAAGGCTTAAAAAGAGGCTTACAATACGTTGAATCAGGTGCATTAGTACGTTCGTCGTACCACTCTGAGCGACATTTGTAATAAATCTAGCGATATTAGAAAAGGCTACTCAAGTGATTGGGTAGCCTCTTTTTGCGATTTGGTGGGTATATTTTTAGTTTCAACTACGCTATTTTTTCTATGAGGAAACACTATAATATTGTTATTCCATAGACATCATTTTCTTAAATGTATATTCAAACAGCTTATTGAATTCGTTTTTCTTTTCCTGTTAAACGGTTAATTAAGCACTTACCCTAATTCCTTATGCTTCACATATTGGTCAACCCAGCGAAGTAAAAAGACGGCTACTACCATCGAACCGATGACGGTATAACCCAAAATATCGTAGCGTTCTAACATCCCATCTGGAGCTTTCACGACGATTAACCCTGCAATAAATGAAGCTACTCCCCCCGAAATTTGCTGAATTGATGAGTTTACGCTCATAAATGCCCCTCTATCTTGTGGAACGGGTACGGAGGTCATTAAGGCAGAAGAGGCTATCATACGAGCCGAAATTCCAGCAAACATAAAGACGTTGATAACGGCAACTGTCCAAAGAGGTGTTACCCCTAAATTACAATAGATAGCTACCAAAATAGAACTCAAAATAGAGCCTGCTACAAACATGTTGAACTTCCCGATTTTATCACTCAACTTTCCTGACAATGGTCCTAAAATAAAGGATGATACCCCCGTGATGCCATACAAGATAGGCAATTGCTCCAAGGTTAAACCAATGTTATGTGTACTAAAGGCACTTCCAAAAGGCATAAGCATAAAGCCACCTGTAGCCAATAAAACTGTTCCTAAAAATGCTCGTAAGTAATGCGGTTTTGAGACCGTAGTGTATAAATGCTTGAATGGATTACTCGTTGTTTGAATGGCCAAGTGAGACGTTACTGGTTTCATTTTGAAGGCAATCACAAAACCAACGACCGTGCTGACTCCTACAATCATCGTAAAGGGAGCGTGCCAATCGAATTGGTTCGCTAAGTATAGCCCAATGGGTAAGCCCAACACCTGACTAGCTGCAAAGGACATTTGCACAAAGCCCATCACTCTACCACGAACTTCTAGCTTAAAAATATCGGAAATAATGGCAAAAGAAACTGAGCCTATTACCCCTCCAAAAATACCTGTGATGATACGAGCAATTAATAAAAACTCATACGTTGTTGCCATGGCACAAAGGATTGTTCCAAAAACGAATCCTACGTAGAAGAACAGTAAAAAGGCTTTGCGGTCGTATTTATCAGCAAAACCTGCCGCCAATAGTCCCGAAAGTCCAGCACTGAAGGCATAAGCGGACACCACCATCCCGAATTGTTTGGTAGAAATATCAAGGGCTGGCATCAAAATAGCCCCTAAGGGCGACAATACCATAAAGTCGAGTACGACGGTGAATTGAATAAAAGCAAGGACTGCAATCATAAAAATATGATACGAATCGAATGCTGTTTTTTGTTGATTTTCCATACAAGTACCCCCCTTTGGGGGCTAGGGGGCTATTTTTTAAACACAATTGCCTTAACAGGTTGAATTCGGGTAATTACAAACGTTGGAATAATTAAAACCAACAAAACGAGTGAAATAGTCGCTAAATTGAGTAGCAGTACCACCAACCAATCCATCGCAATAGGGACGGTACTCATATAATAATTAGCAGGATCTAAGGGAATGATTTTATAGCGTTGTTGTAACAAACAAAAGCCAATACCCAAGATATTACCATAAAGAACACCTCTGGCAATCATCGAAAAACCACTCCACAGAAAGACCTTTCGGATTTGCCAATTGGTACTACCGAGAGCTTTGAGGAGTCCAATCATAGGAGTTCGTTCCATCATCATTACCAACAAAATCGAAATCATGTTGAAGCTTGCTACGAACAAGATTAAGACCAAGAAAATCACCATATTTCTATCCAACAAATTCAACCAGTCGAATAATCCCATGAAGCGATCCGTCACTTTATCGAGCTTCATATCGGGTTGCATTTTGTCTTGAATCAATTTGGCGGTAGCATTCAACTGGTCAAAATCTCGCACAAAGATTTCGTAACTTCCTACGGAGTCTGCACCCCAACCATTAATTCGCTGAATCATCCGAATATCTCCAATGATTAGTGTTTTATCAAACTCTTCTAAACCCGTTTCATAAATCCCTTTTACCGTTAATTTGCGAGGACGGTCAGGAGCGTTTAGGAAATAAATAATGGCATTATCCCCTACTTTCAGTTCGAGGCGATTGGCAATAATTTTACTGACTAAAATATCTTTGGAAATTTCATCCTTTGCAAAAGTAAGTGGCTGTCCTTCCACAATATTTTCCTTAAACTCCTTGAATGCGAAATCTTTTCCAACACCCTTCATCACTACTCCAGCCATATCCTGTTTTGTTTTTAGGATACCCGCTTTTTGAGCAACTACTTGCAAATGGGACACATTCGGAATTTGAAGATGATGACGATATAATTCGGATTCAGTTGTGATAGGATATTCCTCATACGATTCGTTGGCAGAAAACTTCGCCACCTTTACATGACCTGTAAGACTAAAGAGTTTTTGACGGATTGCTCCCTTGAATCCAAACAGGATTCCGAATGCCCCAATCATCAAAGCCAAGCCTAAAGCAATACTTCCGACTCCGATTTTAGTGACTGTACCCGAAAAAGAAGCAGTTTTTGTGTGTTGAATGCGTTGAGATATAAAATAGGGAAAATTCATTCAGTGTTTTTTAGTAATTTTGAGTACTGTTAAAGCTCATAATCAATCGTTTCTGGCACTCATTGATTTGTTTGCTTTGAAATACAAATAAAAGACAAATGTTTGGTATCCTCAAGAATCACCTCGTAATTACCTTATTTTTCCTGTTTTCTTCCTGCGTTGCATCGAGTCAACTCAGCAAGGATGAACCAATCATGGGAGCAGAACAAACCCAACTATACGTACCTAATTTGTCAGGAAAACGTGTGGCGTTGGTCGTGAACCATACTTCGGTGATTCGTACCCAAAACGGTACGGTTACGCACTTAGCAGACTCCCTGTTGCAACTAGGTGTAAAGGTAACACTTATTTTCGCTCCAGAACATGGTTTTAGAGGGACTGCCAGTGCAGGAGAACACGTGGCAAACGGTGTCGATACTAAAACGAACTTACCACTCATTTCGCTATACGGAAGTAATAAAAAACCTACGGCAAACCAATTAAAAGACATTGATGTAGTGATTTTTGATATTCAAGATGTTGGAGCAAGGTTCTATACTTACACCTCTACAATGCACTACGTTATGGAAGCCTGTGCGGAAAATAACAAAGAATTTATCGTTTTGGATCGTCCAAATCCTAATGGGCATTATGTAGATGGCCCTGTGTTAGATAAAGCATTTAGTTCGTTTGTGGGTCTCAATCAAATTCCAGTTGTGCATGGTTGCACGGTGGGTGAGTTAGCAACCCTAATTAATGGAGAAGGCTGGCTTAAAAATGGGGTTCGTTGTGACCTAAGCGTCGTTACTTGTGCTAATTATCGTCATAATCAACGTTACAGCCCACCGATTGCTCCATCACCCAACTTACCGAATTTACAGTCAATTCTCTTGTACCCTTCGCTTTGTCTTTTTGAAGGTACTGACGTAAGTGTAGGCAGAGGAACAGACACTCAGTTTCAGGTTATTGGCTCGCCAGTTGTTCGTACAAATGCTTATGTATTTACGCCAGAAGACAAAGTTGGAGCGGTAAATCCAATGCACGAAGGGAAAAAGTGTTACGGCTTAAACTTGACCACCATTGATGCTAAAAAACAAGGCTTTACCTTAAAGTATCTGCTTGATTTTTACCAAAAAAGCCCTAATAAAACGAAGTTTTTTACGTCTCCAGCTTTCTTCGATAAATTAGCAGGGACGGACACACTCAGAAAACAAATCGTAGCGGGAAAAACAGAAAGCCAAATCCGAAGTCAATGGACAATCGCTTTGAATAAATATAAGCAGATTAGAACAAAATATTTATTATATCAATAGTATTAAAAGCTATCACTAATCCGCCATTAAACTACCACTAACATATTGAAAATTAAACATTTACTCATACAATCAATTGGGTTCGTATGTTTTTCGATACTGCTAATTTTTACGTTAACAAGGCTTTCTATTTGGTTAATTCCCCAAACAAGTGAGCATTACCTTGCAGCACTCGTCGAAAAACAAAACCTCCTCCAAAGTATTACCCCTCCTCGATTAATTTTGATGGGAGGCAGTAGTGTAGCTTTTGGAACGGATAGTGATTTGCTCGAAAAAGAAATAAAAATATCCGTCATTAATAGCTCTTTAGACGAACATTTAGGGAGCTATTTTATGATGAAACAACTCGAAGCTGGAATACAAAAAGGGGATTTAATCCTCCTATCACTTGAATACGACCTCAGTTCGGCTGGTGATTTAGAGGAGCAATTAGCCGTATTAGAAAGTTATCCGAGTGCAGAACCGTGGATAAAACCACGAGGAAAATTCGAGCGTTGGCGTTCACTTATTCATTACTACGCCAAAAGTACCTTCGATACACTATATACCAAGTGTTTTCCTGAAACAGGGTCGAATTTATTGGCAACAATCTACCAACGAAGAGCTTTTTCTGAAAAAGGAGACATGAAAGGACATCTGTTCAAAAAAGTCCTTAATCGTCCTGCATTTGACATTAAAATTGACTCATTGACCGATTTTAGTCAGCAAATTCAAGACATGAATCGGTTTATTGAATTGGCAAATCGTAAAGAAGCTCTTGTGTATTTTACCTTTCCGAGTTTTCCACAAAGTTGTTTTGAGAAAAATCAGCAAGGTATTCATTCCATAGAGAAGCAAGTGAGAGCCTCTCTGAAAACCCGAATTTTAGGCAGACCCGAAGATGCCCTTATGGACGATGAATTATTTTTTGATAGTCCGCATCACCCCAATACCAGAGGACGACAAATCCGTTCTCTCCGACTTGTGCAACTTCTTGAGAGTACCCGAACTTTTCAAGAAATTGATTATTCCAATGCTTTTGAGAGTCCCATAAATCCATAATTATGCTTTTTAATTCGTTAGAATTTCTGATTTTCTTTCCGCTCGTTACGATTCTTTATTTTCTGATTCCTTATAAATTTAGGTGGCTACTTTTGTTACTTGCCAGTTGTTACTTCTACATGGCATTTGTGCCAATCTATATGCTCATTTTGGGCTTTACAATTGTGGTTGACTACTACGCAGGCATTTGGATTGAAGCAGCAGAGGGGAAAAAGAGAAAAGCCTATCTAACACTGAGTTTAATCGCTAATATTGGCGTATTAGCGGTCTTCAAATATTACAATTTTATTAACACCAACCTAACGTGGTTGCTGTCGGGTTTTGTCCTTAAAAACCCGATTCCTTTTCTGAAAATATTATTACCGATTGGACTTTCGTTTCATACTTTTCAGGCGATGAGTTATACCATTGAAGTATATCGAGGAAACCAAAAAGCAGAGCGTCACTTTGGGATTTATTCGCTCTATGTAATGTTTTATCCCCAATTGGTAGCAGGCCCTATTGAACGTCCACAAAATGTATTACACCAATTTTATGAAAAATATGACTTCGATTATCAGCGAGTAACAGACGGTTTAAAACTAATGGCATGGGGGATGTTCAAGAAGGTAGTGATTGCCGACCGTGCAGCTCTTTTTGTCAATACCGTGTATGACCATCCTTACGAAAAAACAGGTTTCCCTCTGATTATCAGTACTATTTTCTTTTCTTTCCAGATTTTTTGTGATTTTTCTGGCTATTCAGATATTGCTTTAGGCTCGGCACAGGTGATGGGTTTTGAATTAATGAAAAACTTTGACCGTCCTTATTTTTCCAAAACGATGTCGGAATTTTGGAGACGTTGGCATATTTCGCTTTCGACCTGGTTTAGAGATTATTTGTATATTTCTTTAGGCGGAAATCGGGTAGCAAAATGGAGAAAAGAATACAATTTATTTATCGTCTTTTTGGTAAGTGGGATTTGGCATGGAGCAAGTTGGAACTTTATTATTTGGGGAGCAATTCACGGATT
>JBMLRK010000046.1:0-2758 GCA_049241065.1 Spirosomataceae bacterium | reverse complement strand
TCCAATTCAGTATCTTAATCATGGCTATTCTAGGAATGGAAACCATTCATTATTTACAAAGAGGAAGAAGTCTTCGAGAGCAGCTTAGGCAACAGCCAACTTGGTTGCGTTGGTCACTTTATTACGGAATCATTCTGAGTATCTTAATCTTTGGTGTTTTTGACAAACCTGCTCAGTTTATTTATTTTCAGTTTTAGGTAGGCAAAAGTAGGTAGTAGGTAGTAGGTAGTAGGTAGTAGGTAGTAGGTAAAAAAACGGCATGAGCTTTGGAAATCAAAACTTATGCCGTTTTTTATTTCAACAATTGGCAATAAAATGGCAATGCCACTCCATCATCCAACATTCAAAATCTATTAGCTATGCTGCAAAACTCTTATTTACTTCGTTCACCCAATTAGTAAATAAAGCTTCTTCAAGGTCGCAAGCGTGGCGAGCGTGGGTTTCCCAATTTGGTGAGAATTGTTCTAACTGAATTTTCATTTCTGCCAAATGCCCTTCTTCTTCTAAAATAATTGACTTCATATTTACTTTAGATGCCGCTTTGTCTAAGGCTTCTTGATAAACAGGATAAAGTTCGTCTGCACGTACTTCAATCGAGTAAGTTACTAATAGATAAGCCGCAAAACGCAAGTCAGAACCAGACAATTCCAATTCATTTTTCAAGTATCTTGACACCTGAATGTCTAGCCAATGCAAATAAGAATAACTCGCAAAAGGAGCTAACAAATAGTCATCTTCGTAAGTAGGGTAATCAGCGATGTCACCTACTTTTGCAATTTGTTTTTTCAAATAAAACGCATGACGAGCTTCTTCCGCAGCGTGTTTTAAGACAATATAGGAAACCTTCGTTTTATCTTCCGATGCCGAAATTTTTCTTGCTCCTGTGTTTTCCATTAACGAAAGCGTATTTAAAAAACGAGCATGAAGCGTATTGTCGGCAATGATATTGTCTAATATTTCTTGGATTTTCATAAAATATATACTGATTATTTAACATTTATCCTCAGTCGAAACAGCGCTTGTTTGCTTATCTTTGTGGCATTCAAGAAAGGCTTGAAAAACACACATCATCAAAAGACAGACTAGCAACTAATTAACCGAATACAAATCGGAAATGTTTCTTTGTGGGTCGAATTTACGAACAACTAAGTAAAAACAATGAAAAAAACAGCAATTTACTTTCTAGCAATCAGTCTTATTTTAGCTTTAGGCTCGTGGGGCTTTTTAGCTCACCGTACCATTGAGCAATTAGCCGTGTATTCGCTCCCTAAAAAACTACAAGCCTTTTTCTATCCAAACATTGATTATCTAGTGTATAATTCTGTACGTCCTGACCTTCGCAGAAAGACTGACAAAACCGAAGATACCAAACACTTTGTTGACATTGACGCTCCTGTTTTTGGACCAAATGCCATCGAAACAATGCCGCATAAATGGGAAGATGCCGTAAAAAAATATACTGCCGATACCCTACGCAAATACGGAACAGTGTGTTGGGAAGTAGCTCTTTTGGAAGAAAAATTAACGAGAGCTTTCAAAAATAAACAAAAGGATAGCATCTTGTTTTATGCTGCCGATTTAGGGCATTACATCGCTGATGCTCACGTACCTTTGCACACGACCATCAATTACGACGGACAATTGACAAACCAAAAAGGCGTTCACTCGCTTTGGGAAAGTACTGTACCTGAGATGAATATTGACACCTATAAACTAAATCAACATCATAAAGCTCGCTATCTGAAAGACCCTCAAGAAGAAATTTGGAAGGTATTCGCTAAGTCTTCGGCGATGTTGAAAGATGTATTAGGAGAAGAAATTAAGGCTAGTGAAGGTTTTACAGAAGAAACAAAATTCAAGCGTTCAGAACGTTTTGGATCATGGAGAAAAAACTATTCTGGCGAATTTGCAAAGGCTTATGCAACACGTTTAGGAAACACGGTAAACGAACGAATGTTAGAAGCAACTCGTTGTACTGCTGATTTTTGGTACACGGCATGGGTAAATGCAGGTTGTCCTAAATTAAGCGAAATCCAAGCGATTAGTGACGCTCAAAAAGCACAGCTAAAAACGGATAAGACCGCTTGGAAAAAGAACTTGTTGATTGCACAAGGATTATTGCAAGCCAAAAAAGTAACGCAAGAATAAACAATCTATTAGCTTGTGTTTTCACGAATATGGAGAAAACACAAGCTATTATTTGCCCTCCGACTTATTGCCAAATATACTTTTCATTGTAAGCGACCTTATACTTTTTGAGGATAGAACGATATTCATCTTGAAAAGTTTTTTTCCGATGATGTTCATGTTGATTCTTAATGTAGCCTACCACCACCTCCACTTCAGAAGGATTCACAGAAAAAGCCCCGTAGCCATCTTGCCAATAAAAATTTTCAAGAGATTCATCTTGGGTTTTCATCCATTTCGAAGAATTAGCTTTGAGTTCTTCCAACACTTTCATTAGGGCTTTTGTGGCTGGCAGTAGAAAAAGGATATGCACATGGTCGGTATAGCCTCCCACAATAATCGTTTGGCAGCCCATCCGATTTAAAGTGCCTCCGAGATATTGATGTAAGGTATCTTCAAAAGGTGCTTGAATATAAGGTTGACGATGTTTTGTACTAAAAACTAGGTGTACATAATTTCTAACAAGAGACTGTCCCATGCTATTTTTGTTTTAAGATGTATGAACAAATCGATGAAAACTACCATCGTTAGGCAAAGATATTAATTTCTCTATACAACGCCATACCTCTTC
>JBMLRK010000045.1:0-9056 GCA_049241065.1 Spirosomataceae bacterium | reverse complement strand
CCCCTAAAACCATACAATTCTTCGCTTTTTTTTATTTATCTTAGCTTTGTAATTAAACTATTTGAATATAAATTTGACTTTTGCTTGTCGAAAGTATCATTTTGATACAATATTTTCCTAGCAGAGTGGTTTATTACGTGATAAACAACGCATTCTTTTAGAAATCAAAAGATAGCACGAATTACGAAAAACTATTTAAACCTTAATAGGTTATCTAATTATTGTCTGTCCCAATTTTTATAAACATTCCATAAAAAAATGAATAGAAGAGACGCACTCTTAAAAGTCGCTTTATTGTTTGGAGGAACTTTAACCGCTCCAACTTTACTCGCTATGAGTAGAGCTGAACAAGAATCAGGCACTGCTAAAAACCTTATAGGCTTATCGCTTTCAGATTCTCAACGTGCTATCATCGCAGAAGTGGCGGAACATATCATTCCTAAAACTACTACTGCTGGTGCAAAAGATGCGGGTGTTCCTGCCTTTATTGAATTGATGCTAAATGACTGTTACCGCCAACCAGAACACATAAGTTTCATGGAAGGAGTGGTTGATTTAGAGAAGAAAAACTTCTTGTCATTAAGCAAAGACGAACAAGTGAATGTCTTGAAGCAAGTAGAACAAGACACCAAAGAGTTAATGAAACTTTACAATGTGAAGCAAGTAAAAGTAGGTGATAACGTAGATAAAGAAAGCATGGATGCCAAAGCAAAAGGCGTACCATTCTGGCGTTTGATGAAAGAATTAACCTTAACGGGCTATTTCACTTCAGAAGCGGGAATTAAGGCATCGTTCATTTACGAACCAATTCCAGGGAAATTTGAAGCTATCAAAATCAAACCTGGTCAAAAATCATTTGCTTACTAAGAATTATCTCACATTATTTCAACGAATACAATGAACTTAAATATAGATGCAGTAAAAAATCAGACATTCGACGCAATTGTAGTTGGGTCTGGTATATCAGGAGGTTGGGCAGCGAAGGAATTAACCGAAAAAGGATTAAGAGTTGCTGTATTGGAACGTGGTCGTGAAATCAAACACATCGAAGGTTACGAAACAGCGATGAAAGACCCTTGGGAATTTGCTCACCGTGGCAAACCTACCAACATGGCTGCTGAAGAATATTGGGCTGGTATGCGTACTGGTTATACAGCCAACGAAGAACACCGTTATTTATTCGAGAACGATAAACAAAATCCGTATATCGAGAAAAAAGGTGGTTTCGACTGGATTCGTGCTTATCACACAGGAGGAAAATCATTACTTTGGGGTCGTCAAACATACCGTTGGAGTAAAGAAGATTTTGAAGCAAACTTAAAAGATGGTACAGGTGTTGACTGGCCTATCCGTTATGAAGATTTAGCTCCTTGGTATTCGTATGTAGAGCGTTTTGCAGGTATTTCAGGACAACGTGAAGGTTGGGATGTGTTACCAGATAGTGAGTTCTTGCCAGCAATGCCAATGACTGCTCCTGAAAAACATTTCAAAGACAGAGTTGATAAAAAATTAGGTCGTCGTGTGACAATTGGTCGTGTGGCTCACTTAACAAAACCAACAGCAACGCACACAGCCCTTGGTCGTGGTTCTTGTCAATACCGTAACAAGTGTATGCGTGGATGTCCTTATGGTGGCTATTTCAGTTCACTTTCGGCAACTTTGCCAGCGGCTTCTCGTACAAAACGTTTGGTAATGGTTCACAATGCAATTGTGTCTGAAATCATTTATGACGAAAAAACACAAAAAGCAAAAGGTGTTCGTGTGATTGACCAAAATACGATGCAATCGACCGAATATTTTGCAAAAATCATCTTTATCAACGCAGGTGCAATTGGTTCAACATCAATTTTGATGAACTCAAAATCAGCTCGTTATCCAAATGGTTTAGGAAATGATAGCGACCAATTAGGCCGTAACATCATGGATCACCACTTGGGCGTAGGTGCAAGTGCAACCGTTGAAGGTTTTGAAGATGACTATATGTTTGGAGGTCGTCCAAATGGTTTGTACATTCCACGTTTCCGTAACTGGGGTAACGATAAGCGTGATTATTTACGTGGTTTCGGATACCAAGGTGGTGCAAGCCGCTCAGGTTGGAACAGAGGTGTAGGTATGGATGGTTTCGGAGCAACGTTCAAAGAATCATTAACTCACCCAGGTCAGTGGAGTGTAGGTTTTGGTGGTTTCGGAGAAATTCTTCCAAATCCAAACAACCGTTTCACTTTGAGCGACCAAAAAGATAAGTGGGGCTTACCTGTTTTATCATTTGAAGCGGAATTAGGTGAAAATGAAAAGAAAATGCGTATTGACATGATGAACGATGCCGCTGAAATGTTAGAAGCAGCAGGATTCAAAAATGTAAATCAATACAATAGCGATAAAACACATATTGGTTTGGGTATTCACGAAATGGGTACTGCTCGTATGGGACGTGACCCTAAAACGTCTGTCTTGAACAAGAATAATCAAGTTCACGGCGTGAAAAACGTATTCGTAACAGACGGTGCAGCGATGGTTTCAGCATCATGTGTGAACCCATCGTTAACGTACATGGCCTTGACAGCTCGTGCAGCAGACTTTGCCGTACGTGAGTTGAAAAAAATGAATTTGTAGTTTTTTGTCTAAAGGCAACGAGGCACGGAGGCAAAGAGGCAATGAGGTTAAAAAAGGCAGACGTTCAAGAATGAACGTCTGCCTTTTTTTATGGAACTAGTCAAGATTTTACTAAGCAATATTAAGCAAAGTTTAAGTACATTTCTCTGTACCTCTTTGCCACACTGCCACATTGCCTTTAGACCTCATTGCCACTTGCCTCTCTGCCTTGTTGCCTATTTATACATCACAAATCAAAATACCTTGTTTCAAACTAGCAATTTTATCTGGACGAGCAGGCATAAACTCTTGTCCTACAAAACCTTTGTATCCTGTTTCTACAATAGCTTTCATAATGGCAGGGTAGTATAACTCCTGCGATTCGTCGATTTCATGACGGCCAGGAACACCTCCTGTATGATAATGAGAAATGTATTGTTGATACTTTTTAATTGTCGCAATTACGTCCCCTTCCATGATTTGCATGTGGTAGATGTCATACAACAATTTAAATTTATCAGAACCTACCATTTCACATAAGGCAGCACCCCAATCTGTATGATCACACTGATAGTCTTTATGATTTACTTTAGAGTTTAACAACTCCATCGTAATGGTCACATCGTACTTCTCTGCTGTTTTAATGATACGTTGAAGTCCTTTTTTACAGTTGATTAACCCATCTTCATCACTCAAGCCATTACGATTTCCAGAGAACGTAATTAGGTTTTTGATTCCCGCTTTGGCAGCTTTAGGAATTAAATCTTCGTACAAAGCCACTAAAGCATCGTGATTTTTTAGGTCATTAAAGCACGAAGTTAAACCCATTCCATTGCCCCACTTATTCCCTTCTGGCCAACCTATCGCTGCAGTAAGATCATATTTTTTCAAAATTTCCCATTCCGAAGGCCCCGTCAACTCAATCGACTGCATCCCTATTTCTTTGGCAGCTTTACATAAATCCTCAAACGGAATCGAATCGTAACACCAACGACAAGCAGAATGATGAACGTGTCCTTTTAAACCCGAACCCATTTGTGTATCGGCAGCTTCCAAACGGTTCGTAAGGGAAGATGCCAAGAAAGTAGCTGTTGCCGCTGCAACTGTTTTTTTCATGACTGAACGACGAGATAATTGGTTTTCCATCTTATTAATTGTACAGTGTTAATGATACAAAGACTTTTATTTACACTAAATAATATAGGGAAATTACCATTTAATCTTGATATTTTAAGACTGCCTTGAAGGGTAAAAGTCGATTATCCTCATTTTTTTCAACAATTTCACCTTAAAGTTGATGTGCAAACATTTGTACTAAACGCTAAATAGGTGTAGCTGGAGTAGCAAGTGAAATTTTATGGTCGTTCAAGTACTGAAGTAATATGTAATTAAGTTCCTGTTTGACATCATTTAAGAGTGCTGCACCACTCGAATTCGTATTAAAGATGATGGCAATTTCGTAAAAACCGTCACCAATTGTCTCAAATCGAACGCTTCCTCTATCTTGAGCATAAAGACTCGCATGATTTTCCAATAGCTGTTGAACATAAAGCGTAAGGGCTTTTAGTTGTTCGCCAGGAGTGTCCGACTTTAATTTCAAGATAATCTTACCTTTTCTAAAGTTCCGTTGCGTCATATTTTCAATCGCCTGAGCCGTAATAACCCGATTGGGAACAGTAATCAAACTTCCATCTGGTGTACGCAAACGGGTACTTCTAAAGCCTATCTTTTCAACTTCTCCACTGATTTTATCGCCTTGAATCGTATCCCCAATCACAAAGTGAGAATCAAGCAAAATCATGAAAGAAGCCAATAGATTTTCTAGGGTTTCACGAGCTGCCAACGCAATCGCTAATCCTCCGATTCCTAAACCTGTAACCAAAGCCAAGACATCCACATGAAAAACTATCCCTAGAATAGCCAAAAAAGCAATCAGGCAAATGGTTACAACCACTAAATCCTTGATAAAAGGGATAAACACATCATCTAATTTGCTATCTGCATGACGACTGGCATGTTCGATAAATACGAGGGTGATAAACATCGTAGAACGAATGGCAACCCAAGCAATTGAACTAATCAGTAAAAACTGAAAGGTACGCCAAATCACCATAGAAATACCGAAGACATTCACCGAAGCCAATTCCCACGATGCTGGCGGATGCAACTGACTTACAGCTATATAAACCGTTATTAATACAAAAAAAGATTCGACGGGCTTTCTCAGCAAATCAATGCACGTGTTAAGAGGAACATTATTTTGACGAAGAAACAAATAAAGTCTTTTACTAATTATAGTCGATATTAGACGCTTTAGCAATAAGCCCGTAACTAAAATACCTGCAAACAAAAGATAGTCGAGCAAGGTATTTTCGAATAGTTGGTAGGTAGATAATTTCATAACTCCACGATGTATTTTGAGCAAAGATACTTACGAAAGCAGTTATATTGAATGAAGTAAGTATCTTTGACGAATTAATTTATTTTTTCGATAATGAAGCATTTAGCCATCGACTTAGGCAATACATTCGCCAAAACAGGACTCTTTGAAGCAGATAAATTACTTGAAATCCATTGGAAATTAAGTTTAGATGACCTCAATGATTATGTTAGGCAAGTGAATCCTGAGCAGCTTATTATTTCTTCGGTTAGTTATAGCTATATCGAAATCTTACAACTATTGGGTGACCAACAAAGGCAAATCTTATTTTTGAATAGCAATACTCCCCTTCCTATCACCAAAAATTACGATACACCCGAAACCTTAGGAGCCGATAGATTAGCTGCTTGTATTGGGGCAATGGTTTTATTTCCAGCACAAAACAATGTAGTTATTGATATGGGAACGTGCATCACCTACGATTTAATAGATGCTCAAGATTGTTTTCAAGGAGGTATCATTTCACCAGGAATGCAAATGCGATTTAAGGCAATGAATACTTTTACAAAACGTTTACCGTTATTAAATGCACCGACCGAAATGCCTGCTTTGATTGGAAAAAGCACCACAACAGCCATGCAAAGCGGAGTTATGAATGCTTTAATAGCAGAAATTAACGGACTTATTGAGCAGTATAGTAATGATTTAACAAAAATTAACGTCATTTTCTGCGGTGGTGATGCTACATTTTTTGCAAACCGCATAAAATACCCGAACTTTGTAGTTCCAGAATTGGTACTGATTGGACTTAACCGAATTTTAGATTATAATGTCAGACGCAACAAATAGATTATCTAATTGCTTTTTTTCAAGCTTCTCTGCTCTAAAAACACCTTTACTATTCCTTTTTTTAGTAAATCTTTTTTTTAGTAACACGAGTATAGCACAGGAAACAAACTCACCCCTGTCGTATCATGGTATTGGCGAAGTAGGTACAGAAGGAACTGCGGTTAATGCAGCATCTGGTGGTTTGGGAGTTGCCAATTCTAATGGTATTTATATTAATAATTTGAACCCTGCGACAATCGCTCGTAATCGCTATACCGTATTTGAAATGGGTGTTAATATGGAAAGTAAAGCCATGCAAAACAGCGAAAGACGTTCGAATACATTTGCAGGAACATTAGGACCAATTACCTTAGCATTTCCGATGTCGCCCAAATGGACGATGTCTTTGAGTTTACGTCCTGTTTCAAGCATATCTTATGGAACTTTTTCTACTCGTAAATTAAAAATTACGGGTGAAGATAGTATTACAACTACCTACTCTGGTAGCGGCGGATTGAACAATGCTGTAATTTCGAATGGCTACAAAATGTCAAAAGATATGTATATCGGTATCGAGACAGGCTTATTATTCGGTGTAATCAATAAGGATCTTACTACTCAAAACTTAACTGATGGGCAGTACTATCAAATTAAATTAGCTAACCAAAGTAACTATTCAGGCTTTCATTGGAAAGTTGGTTATTTATGGAGACCAAAAGTTTCTAAAAACTACTACTTAAACATTGGTGCAACAGCCGAGTTAAGTCAAAAAGTAAACGTAACAAAATCAATTGAATTTCAGACGCTTTCATCTACTGGAATTACAAAATATAATGCCGATACGCTCTATCGTAACCCTGATTTAACAACGACCTTGCCATCTACTTATCGCTTTGGTATTGCCTTAGAAAGACCGGGTAAATTAAATGTCTCGTTAGACTACACGATGACTAATTGGAGTCAATTTAGAGATACAGAAGGCAAAAATGATGCTTTGAGTAATAGTTATAAAGTGGCAGTTGGAGCAGAATACATTCCTAAATTTGATGCCTTAAACGGTTATTTTAATCATGTAATGTATCGTGCAGGTGCAAGTTATTCACAAACGCCTTATACCTATTCAAACGGTGCTAAATTAACAGATATGAATGTTTCTGTTGGAGCTTCTTTCCCATTGAGAAATATCTCCTATATGAACCTAGCCTTAGTAGCAGGAAAACGTGGGACGTTAGCAACCAATGGCGTAGAGGAACAATATACTAAAATTGTGGTTGGATTCACCTTGGGTGACTTCTACTGGTTCCGTAAACCAAAAATTGACTAGACAATTCAGAAATTTTAATGATAATAAGCAAAGACGTAGAATAGCATAAGCCCTGTTCTACGTCTTTTCAGTATATTCAAATCAAATGCCGTATGAGATTCGCTCTATTGTACCCAAATAAGACCGTGTTTTTCTTGTTTGTACTAATCAGTTCGACATTTATTGCTTGTCGAGAAGAAGAGAAACCAACCATTAAGCAGGAATATAAAGGGCCTGTTTCCGAATTATATGGCGTAAACCTAAGTTTTAGTGATTCGGCTAAATTAGTGGTAAGAATGTCCACTGAAGCCCAGTTAACGTTGGCAAGTCAAGACAAAGTATATCCGAAAGAAGTACGAGTTTTTTTCTTTGACAAAAACGGTAACAATACTACTACATTACGAGGAGATTCCGCTCGATTTATCAAATCAAAAAATCAATATCACCTCATGGGGCGAGTGTTAATCAACAACCAAGTAAAACACGAAACCCTTGAAACAGACGAAATGTACTGGAGTCCTGATACACGCAAAATTTATACCGACAAACCTGTTGATGTAAAAACGCCAGAACAAATCTTACATGGTGTCGGCATGGATGCAAATCAGGATTTTACCGAATATACCCTACGTAAAGTAAATGGGGTAGTGAGCGTGAAAAACTTGCCCCAATAATTAGGTTAACTTTCATCAACATGGAACAGAAATATCCCTCAATAGAAAGCATCTTTGAAGCGGCCGAACGCTTAAAAGGAATTGCGAATCATACTCCTTTAATGGAAAACTTATTACTTTCAGAACGTTTTGAAAGTAATATTTATTTAAAACGAGAGGATTTACAAGTGGTTCGTTCCTACAAAATCAGGGGAGCATATAACAAAATGGCTCGCCTTTCGGCAGAAGAATTAGCCAAAGGAGTCGTTTGTGCTTCTGCGGGTAATCACGCTCAGGGCTTGGCTTATGCTTGTCAAAAAATGCAAGTAAAAGGCACTATTTTTATGCCTACGACCACGCCCAAACAAAAAATCAAACAGGTACAATTATTCGGGAAAGATAGCATTCAGATTATACTTGTCGGCGACACCTACGACGATGCCTCGAATGCCGCTCTTCAATATTGCGAAGAAAACAAAGCAACCTACGTTCACCCCTTCGACGACCTTGATGTAATTACAGGACAAGGAACGGTTGGACTTGAGATATTTAAAGATTCTGATTTTAAAATTGATTACCTCATCCTTGCCATTGGTGGTGGTGGCGTTTCTGCGGGCATTTCAACCGTGTTTAAACAATTATCACCCCATACCAAAATTATTGGCGTAGAACCTGCGGGAGCGGCCTCTATGAAAGCCAGCATCGAAGCGGGACACGTAGTAGAACTGGAAAGCATTGATAAATTTGTAGATGGAGCAGCTGTCAAGAAAGTTGGCTATAAAACCTTTGAAATCTGTAAAGAAACCCTAACCGATATTGTTGTAGTACCAGAAGGAAAAGTGTGTACGACCATTTTAGAATTGTATAACGAATCGGCTATTGTTGCCGAACCTGCTGGGGCGTTAACCATTGCAGCCTTAGATTTTTTAAAAGACGAAATCAAAGGTAAAAATGTCGTTTGCTTAGTTTCTGGAGGGAATAACGATATTACCAGAACGGAAGAAATAAAAGAACGCTCTTTATTATACGAAGGGTTAAAGCATTATTTCATCCTGCGTTTTCCACAAAGAGCTGGGGCATTACGCAACTTTTTGAATAATGTCTTAGGAGAAAATGACGATATTACCTTATTTGAATATCAGAAAAAGACCAACCGAGAATCGGGTCCCGTCTTGTTGGGAGTTGAGCTAAAATCCAAAGACGATTACGCACCACTCATCGAGCGAATGCAAGCCCACAACATTGTTTATCAAGAACTAAACGAACAACCAGATTTATTTGCTGTGTTGGTGTAGGTTAT